>NZ_JBFAMU010000009.1:0-35444 GCF_040656655.1 Micromonospora sp. NPDC049799 | reverse complement strand
CCGGGCCGCGTTTTAGCGCCCCCGCGGGGGTTTGACCCCCCGCGGGGGGCGGCCGCCCGGGGTCAACTATAACAAAATGTGGCGGCGCCCCACCCCCCCCCCCCCCCACCACTGCTGGTGCTACGTCAGCCGGCGCCACCGGCACGGAACGCCACCCAGGCGTCGCTCATCCGGTCCGCCTGGCCGGCGGTGAACATGTTCATGCAGGAGTCCTGCGTGTAGTCCATGAAGTTGTGGATCGGGTCGAGCCCGGGCGCGGTGCAGCTGTCCGCGCCGACCGGGCAGTTGAACTGCGGGTGCGCCTCGCGCGGGGTGTCCGCGACGAAGTCGCCGGAAGCGGAGCACCCGTGCGCGAAGGTGTGCTCCAGCATCAGCCAGTGCCCGACCTCGTGCGTCAGCGTGTCACCGAGGGCGTACTTGCCGGCGGTCCCGCCCGGCATCGACTCGTCCAGGATCACCACGCCGTCGATGTAGTCGCGGCCGTTGTTGTAGCCCTTCGGGAAGTACGCCCAGCCGAGGAGCCCGCCGCCAATGTTGGCCGCGTAGATGTTCAGGGTCTGGGAGTCACCGGTGTACAGCGCCTTCTTCATGTCCCGCTCGTTCTTGCCGGGCACGACGGTGTACCAGTCGCTGTTCACCACATAGTTCGTGTCCACCAGGTCGAACCGGAACGGCGTGTCGGCGGCATCCGGGGCCGTGGTGCCGGCGAACGAGTCGTTGAGCACCTCCATCTGGTCCGCGATCATGGTGTTGAACCGGGTCGTCTCCGCCGCGGTGAGCGGGTGATCGGAGATCAGGTGGAAGACCGTCGGCACGGTGACGCTGCCGTTGGCCAGGCGCGGCGAGTCCTTGATGACGCCGTACGCGTTCGCCTCGTTCTTGGAGTAGAGCTCCGGCTCCTGCGCGGTGGCGCCCTCGGCGACCCGGGCCACGCTGTGCTCGTCGGCACCAGGCTCGCACGCCTCGACCCCCGGGGAGGCGGTCACGGGGGCTGCCGTGGCCACCGCTGCGGAGGTCCCACCGCCCGCCAGGAAGGTGGCGGCGGTAGCGGTGAGGACCGCGAGTCGGAAGGTAGGTCTCCTGTGCATCGATGCACCTTTCGAGAAGGGGGTGCGGATCCGACGCGGGGTTGTCATGTTGCGGGCAATGACGTCGTCGTCCAGGTATAAGACCACGTCATTGCCGTTCGGCAACAGACCCGCAGCGGCTGATTCGCTTGGCCGAGTCGTCGAGGTACGCATGACACCGACCGGCACGAAGCGGAGGGCATGCGTAACGGCGATGCCGAGGAGAGGGCTGGTCCACACCTCCCGGGCGCCGTCCGCGGCCAGCGACCGCAACGCGCTCGCCACCAGGGTCAACCGGTCTCGGTCTGCTGACGCCCCGGCAGTCGGGTGTCAGAGAACGCGGGTGACCTGTTCGGCGGCGATCACCGCGTCCCGGCGGGCTCGATCGAGATTGGTGCAGAGCACGACCGCCGCTCCGGCCGCCAGCGGCGCGAGCAGCCACTTCAGCGGCTGGTCGTGCTCGGCCGCGTCGACCAGCAGCCGGTCACCGGCACGCAGGTCGAGCTGCCCGGCGACCTCGGCGGCGAGGGCACCCCACTCGCCGTAGCTGGTGCCGTCCGGGCTGGCCGGGTCCGACGGGTGGATCGAGGCGTGGTCGGGTGGCGTGTCGGTGTGCCGGAGCACCTCGGCGGACCAGTCCAGCCAGCCGACGGGCCGGTCGGTCAGCGGCCCGTTCCCGACCAGGTAGCGGTGCGTCCCCTCGGGTACGTCCTCCAGCCAGTCGTCGAGGCGTTCCGGGGTCACGAACACCGCGTCGTACGGCAGGTCGCCGCCCGGCTCGAGGACCGGCAACCCGGCCGTGGCGCGCGGCCGGAACGACACCGCCAGGCCGACCGACCAGGCGCCGAGCAGAACCGCGGCGGTACGCCAGTGCGGTGGCAGCAGCACCGCCACCCGGCTGCCCGGGGCCAGGCCGCAGCCGTCCCGCAGCAGACCGGCACTGCGCGCCGCCCAGGTGCCGAGCTGCCGCGCGGTCAGGTCGACCCGCTCGCCGGTCGCGTCGTCGACGTACGTGAGCAGCGGCGCTTCGGTGCCGACGGGCCCGGCGGCAGCAAGGGTCAGACCGGTCATCGGCCCACCCTAACGGCCCCCGTCGGCCCGGAACATGATCGTCTGTACGTGAGCAGTCACCGGCCCGGCGCGTCGGACAGCTGACGCGCAGACGATCATGGGTAGCGGAAGGGCGGCGGCGCACCTCACGCCTTGACAGGCGCTGGGAGACTCGCGACGGGGCGGGCGTACGGCCCGTCGACCGACACCACGCCCGTGGTCCGGTGGGAGGTCTGCTGTCATGCGATCAGATGGACGAAGCGGGACGCCGCGGCTGCGCCGGGGCGGGACGGTGCTCGTGGCACTGCTGATCGGAGCGGGACTGATCGGGCCGGCACCCGCCTCGGCAGAGCCGCTTCCCACGACCTACCAGCCGGTGACCGCCACGGTCTGGGCCAACTCGCCCACCACCACCGCCGAGTACCGGCCCGGCGGCGGCTACACCGCCAACTCCACCGGCGGGGACGTCTTCGTCAGGCGGACCGGGACCGGGGCCTACACGGTGATCCTCGAAGGGGCGGCCACCACCGGCGGGGTCGCGCACGCCGTCGCGTACGGCGGTGGGCCGGTCCACTGCACCGTCACCGCCTGGTACCCGAGTTTCCTCGGCGGCGACGACCAGCTGATCCTGGTGCGCTGCTTCGCGGCGACCGGCACCCCGGTGGACAGCCGGTTCGTGGCCAGCTTCACCAGCGTGCGGCAGGTCAGTCGGGGTCGGCTGGCGTACTTCGTGACCGACCAGGCGGTGCCGACGGGGGTACGGACGATCCCCAGCTCCTACCGGTACGACTCCACCGGCGGAGTGATCAGCTACGAGCGGCTGAGCACCGGCCGCTACCGCTTTCACCTGAACCCGAACCCGGACACCGAGGTCGGGTACACCTTCCCGATGACGCATGTGACGGCGCTCGGCAGTACCGCCGTGCACTGCCAGACCGGCTGGCCTGACAGTCGGCAGGTGTGGTGCGTCAACGCGGCCGGCAACCCGGTCGACGCGCTCTTCACGGTGACCTACGGCTCCCGCGTCGACCTGCTCGGTCGCGCCACCGGCCCCCGGTTCGCCAGCGGCACCCTCTACTCCAACTGGATTTCCGACGGCCGGATCAGCGGCGACGGTTACAACTCGACCGTCGGTAGCTGGTCCACCGGCGCGTCCGGCCGGCATCTCGGCACCGGCCGCTACGAGATCACCTTCCAGGGCACGGCGACCGCCTTCGGCACCGCCCTCGCGAACGCCCACCTGGACAACCTGGAAGGCAGCCGGCCACGCGGCTGGTGCGTGGTGGCCGGCTGGGGAAGCGCTGGCCCCGACACCCGGGTTCTGGTCAACTGCTACGCGTACTTCGGTGTCCCGGCCAACCTGAACGCCCGGATCTCGTTCACCACCTGGCCGGCTGGCTGACCAGCGGCCCCGCCGGCGTCCAGTGACGCCGGTGGTGGTCGTCAGCCGGGCAGTTCGGGGCCGCCGTCGAGCAGGGGGGCCAGCAGGTCCCCCTGCTTCTCGACCCGCTTGAGCACCTCCGTCGCGGTGTACGGCTTCGTCGCCGGCCGCTTGCCCGCCGCTCCTGCCTCCACCTCGTCCCAGGTCAGCGGCGTCGACACCGACGGCACCGACTGCGCTCGCAGCGAGTACGGCGCCACCGTCGTCTTCGCCGCGTTGTTCTGGCTCCAGTCGATGAAGATCTTTCCCGGCCGCAGGTTCTTCGCCATCTTCGACACGATCAGCTTGGGATGCGCCTGCTCCAACTCCTGGGCGATGCGCTTGGCGTAGTCGGAAACGACATCGGACGACTGGGTGGCGCTTATCGGGCAGCAGAGCTGCATGCCCTTCTTCCCGG
This sequence comes from Micromonospora sp. NPDC049799, assembly GCF_040656655.1. Taxonomy (NCBI): domain Bacteria; kingdom Bacillati; phylum Actinomycetota; class Actinomycetes; order Micromonosporales; family Micromonosporaceae; genus Micromonospora; species Micromonospora sp. NPDC049799. The sequence continues at coordinate 31,489 of NZ_JBFAMU010000009.1, read as the reverse complement.
AGGTCTTCGGGTAGGACTCGACGCCGTCGAGAGCCAGCCGGTCCCGCATCAGCAGCGCGACCTGGCAGCACTGCTTCAGGGCGGCCGGCGCGCCCGGGTCCAGGTCGACGACCATCATGTCCGGGTGCTCGCCCACCTTCCACTGCGGCGTGTGCAGCTCCAGCGCGGCGAGGTTGGCCAACCAGACCAGGGTGGGCAGGTCGTCGGCGACCACGTAGTCGATGGTCTCCCGCCCCTTGGTGGAGCCGGGGGCGGGCAGTGTCTCGGTGCGTACCCAGTCGGGGGTTGCGGCCGGTGCGTTCTTCTCGAAGAACGAGCCGCCGGTGACGCCGTTCGGGAAGCGGATCCGGGTCAGCGCCCGGTCGGCCAGGTGCGGCAGCAGCACCGGGGCGATGCGGGTGTAGTAGTCGATGATCTCGCCCTTGGTGAACCCCGCCTCCGGGTAGAGCACCTTGTCCAGGTTGGACAACTCCAGCGTGCGCCCCTCGACGTCCACCCTGAACCGGTCAGCTGGCATCGTCGACCTCCTCTGCTGGCTTGTCCGGGCGCAGGCGCAGGATCCGGGGGAACCGCAGTCGCCCGTCCGGGGTGCGCTGGCCGTACTTCACCTCCACCACGACCCGGGGAGTTACCCACACCGCGCCACGGGCATCCTCGCGCGGCACGTCGTCCGCGAAGGGTGACGCGCCGGTGCGCAGCGGCTCCAGTTCGCGCAGCAGCTCCCGCTCGATCGCCGCGCCGATCCCGCCGCCGACCCGCCCCCGGTAGGTGAGCCGCCCGTCCGGCCGGGGCACCCCCACCAGCAACCCGCCGATCTTCCGGGCGCCCGGTCGCCAGCCGCCGACCACGAAGTCGCCGGTGACCTCAAGCTTGACCTTCACCCAGTCCGGGGAGCGCACACCCGGCCGGTAGACCGACTCGACCCGCTTGGCCATCACCCCCTCCAGGCCGTGCTCACCAGCCGCTTCGTAGGTGGCCGGGCCGTCCGGGAAGACCGGCGGCACCGCCCACCGGGCCGCGCCCAATCCCAGGCCGTCGAGCGCCGCACGCCGCTCGCGGTACGACCGGCCGGTGAGGTCCTCACCGCGCAACCGCAGCAGGTCGAAGATCATGTACGTGACCGGGACGGTGGCCGCCAGCCGGGCCGCCTTGGCGGTGTTCCGCACGTGCATCCGCTCGGCCAACGCCGTGAACGAGGGTTGACCGGTCTGGTTGAACAGCACCACCTCGCCGTCGAGCAGGGCGTCGTCGACCTGCTCGGCCAGCGGGATCAGCTCCGGGTACGCGACGGTGATCTCCACGCCGGAGCGCGCGTACAGGCGCGGGTGGCCGCCGGAGATGTCGGCGAGCGCGCGGACGCCGTCCCACTTGAACTCGTACGCCCAGCCGTCACCCGCCGGGAGCTGCCCGGTCATCGCGAGCATCGGCTTGAGCGGCGCGCCGGGCACGATCCGACTGTAGTAGCAGGCGGAACACCTCGCGCCCGGTTCGATCGGATGCGAGCATGGTCGATACCGGGGAAGGGAGAGCGGGATGCGGGCAATCTGGAAGGGAGCGGTCTCTTTCGGGCTGGTCTCGATCGCGGTGAAGCTGTACTCCGCGACCGAGGAGAAGGACATCCGTTTCCACCAGGTGCACCGCGACGACGGCGGCCGGATCCGCTACAAGCGCACCTGTCAGGTCTGCGGCGAAGAGGTCACCTACGACGACATCGCCAAGGGCTACGACATCGGCGGTGGCGAGATGGTGATCCTGACCGACGAGGACTTCGCCGACCTGCCGCTGACCACCTCGCACGCGATCGACGTGCTGGAATTCGTGCCGGCCGAGTCGGTCGACCCGATCCTCTACAACAAGGCGTACTTCCTGGAGCCCGAGGGCGCGGCCACGAAGCCGTACGTGCTGCTGCGGGACGCCCTGACCGACTCCGAGCGGGTGGCCATCGTCAAGGTGGCGCTGCGCCAGCGCGAGCAGCTCGCCACCCTCCGCGTCCGCGAGGGCGTGCTCCTGCTCAACACGATGCTCTGGCCCGACGAGATCCGGAAGCCGGACTTCGGCTTCCTGGACGAGGACCTCAAGGTCCGGCCGCCGGAGCTGGCGATGGCCAGCTCCCTGATCGACTCGATGGCCGGCGAGTTCCAGCCGGACGCCTTCACCGACGACTACCGGGCCGCGTTGCAGGAGGTCATCGACGCGAAGGTGGAGGGCCGCGAGGTCGTCCAGCCGGAGGAGGTCGAGGCGGCCCCGGCGGCGGCGGTGGACCTGATGGCGGCCCTGAAGGCGTCCGTGGAGCGGGCCCGGGCGGCCCGCGGCGAGGAGGCGCCGGAGCGCGCCGGTGGCGGCGGCGAACCGACGCCGATCTCGGCGGCCCGCTCGGCGCAGAAGAAGGCGGCGGAGAAGAAGGCCGCCAAGGCCCCGGCGAAGAAGGCCGCCGAGAAGAAGGCAGCGCCGAAGAAGACCGCCGCGAAGAAGGCGGCCCCGAAGAAGGCCGCCGAGGCGGAGAAGAAGCCCGCCGCCAAGAAGGCCGCCCCGAAGAAGGCCGCCCGCAAAACCGCGTGAGGTGCAAGGAAGGGCCCCCGCTCAAGGGGCCCTTCCTTGAACCTCAGCCGCGGCCGAGCTTCTGGCTGGGGCGGATGCGGACGATCACCCGCTCCTCGCCCGCCTGCCGGAACGGGTAGGTGTCCTGCCCCAGGTACTTCTTCGCCATCCGGTCGATGTGCGCGTCGGCACCCTCGTCGACCAGCTCGGCGGTGCCCTTCACCCAGAGGGTGCGGAAGTCGTTCTCCTTGTCCACCACGGACACCGCGACCTCCGGGTTGCGGCGGATGTTCTCGTACTTCACCCGGCCCTTGGCGGTGTTGAAGATGATGTGCTCGCCGTCGGTGTCCACCCACACCGGCGTGACGTGCGGCGAACCATCGGGCTCGACGGTCGCGACGTGGGCGAGCTGCGGTTCGGCCAGCAGGGCAAGGTCTTCATCGGTGAGGATCGCCATGCCTGCGAAGGTACCGCCGTCGGGTGAACTCCACCGGGATCTCCCGGGACCGCTCCCCGCACGGGCGTCGGGTCCGGGCGGGTACGCTCCGCCGGCCACCCGCCGAGAGGACCCCGATGCCGTACACCCCCGACCTGGACCGGCTGCTCACGCCCGGCGGACGCTGGACCGACGAGCACGGCTCGTACGTCATGGAGGTCCACCCGGTGGGTCCGGTCGTCCTGCCGTCCGGGCGGGTGATCGGTTGCGATCCCCTGGTCTGCCCGGAGTCGGAGCCGTTCACGGTCGCCGTGCCACCCGGCAGCTACCCTGCGCGGGTCTGGGTCGCCGCGGTGCTGCGGGAGGACGGCGCGGAGGTCGACCGCCGGGTCGCGGCCCTGGAGCTGGTGATCCGCGAGGCGCCGACCGTCGGCTGGGAGATGGCGGTGGCCGGCGACCAGGACGTGGCCGCGCTGGACGCCGACGACTTCTTCGGGTACGGCGTCGACAGCGGCACCGGCACGCTGGCCGACCCGGCGGCGATGGCGGTGCTGGAGACCTGGGACCACGACCGGGTGGAGGAGGTCTTCATCGCCGGCCTGCCGGCGGACGGGCCGGTGCCCGGTCTCGTGATCGCCGAGCCCGACGGGGCGGACGGGGCCAATGTGGTGACCGTGTCGTCGGGCTGGGGTGACGGCTGCTATGGCACCTGGATCGGACGGGACGCCGACGGCGGGGTCACCTCGTTCGTGACCGACTTCATGGTGGTGCCCGACCCGCGTTAAGAAGGGGCCCTTCCTCTACCGCAGGCGTTAACGGGGGGCCCTTCCTTACATGCACAGGAAGCGGTCGGCCGGGTACCGTGTGCGTCGGCTTTCCCCCCGGCACACGGATGCCGGCCACCACCTTTCGAACAGGGAGTCGACGCCGTGAGCGAGCGTACGCAGAACCGGTCCCAGAAGTCGGAGCGGCGCCTGGCCGCCCAGCTCGCCGCGCAGAAGGCGGCCGAGGCGAAGCGCCGCCGCCAGGCGTGGGCCGGTGGGCTGGCCGGTATCGCCGTGGTGGCCGTGCTGATCACCGTGTTCGTGATCGTCGGTCAGGGCAAGGACGACTCCACCGACCAGGCCGCGTCCACCCCGTCGGCCGGTGCCTCGGCCGGCGCGTCGGCCGCCACCTCGGCCTCGGCCGCCCCGGCGGGCGCGGGCGCGCCGCTGCCGGCGGGCGCCGACCCGGCGCTGAACACCCAGCCGAAGGTGGAGGCGGGCAAGGGTGAGCTGAGCAAGCTCGTCGTCACCCCGCTGATCAAGGGCACCGGCCCGGCGGTCAAGAAGGGCCAGACGATCACCACCAACTACGTGGGCGTGTTCTACGCCGACGGCAAGGAGTTCGACTCCTCGTGGAGCCGGGGCGAGCCGGCCAGCTTCCCGATCGGCGTCGGTCAGGTCATCCCCGGCTGGGACCAGGGCCTCGTCGGGGTCACCGTCGGCAGCCGCGTACAGCTCGACATCCCGGCCGAGCTGGCGTACGGCAACGACGCCTCCAGCGGTCGCCCGACCGGTCCCCTGCGCTTCGTCGTCGACGTCCTCGGCGCGCAGTAACCGGCGCGGAATCCCGATCGTCGCCTTGTGACGATGCAGTTGCCCACAGAGGGCTTTCGTCCCGTCACCCCACGGCAGTAGGTTCGGCGTCACCCCGGTCGGTTCGACCGCCCGGGGTGACGATCCGACCGGACGCGGAGGTGCACGTGACGGCGCTGGACGACCCGGGGCGGACCGCCCGGCTGATGTGGACGCATTTCGAGCCGGTGCACGCGGTCACCTACTTCCATCCCCGTGCCCGGTCCGCGTACGAGGCGGTCGGGTTGCGCGGCTACTGGCGTGGCTACTTCGCCGGCCGGGCCGCTCCGCTCGGCCCGACCGGGGCCGCACCGGTGGTCGCGGCGTTCTTCAGCTTCGCCCCGCACATGGTCGCCCGGGCGCTGCCGGCGGTGTGGAGACTCGCCACACCGGAGGAGGCGCTGCGGGCCCGGCTCACCGGTGCCGTGCAGGCGCTCGCGGAACTGACGTACGAGCTGCCCGAGACGCACCTGGTCGAGGCCGCCGACCTGCTGGAGACCGCGGCCGGTGAGCTGGAGCCAGCCGGGCGGGTGCTCGGCGCGGCCAACGCCGCACTGCCACGGGGCGAGTACCCGCTGGCCCGGCTCTGGCAGGCCGCGACGACCCTGCGGGAGCACCGGGGCGACGGGCACGTCGGAGCGCTGGTCGCCGCCGACCTCGACCCGGTGGAGATCCTCGCCTGGAAGGTGGCGCTGGGGACGTCCCCGCTGAACCTGCTCGGCCGGGGCTGGACCGAGGACCAGTGGGCCGCGGCGCGCGGCCGGCTGGCCGACCGCGGCTGGCTCACCGGCGACGGCGAGCCGACCGAGCACGGCAGGGCCGCGCACCAGGCCGTCGAGGACGCCACCGACGCCGCCGCCGCACGGCCCTGGCGCGTCCTCGGCCCGGACCGCACGGACCGCCTGCGTGAACTGCTGGAGCCGGTCGCCCGGGCGGCGCACACGGTCATCCCGGCGGACAGTCCGATCGGCCTGCCCGCGCTGCAGAGCTGACCGTCGCGCCCCCCGTCGGGCAGGATGGGCACGTGGCGGATGCGGTGATCTTCGACCTGGACGGCGTGATCGTGGACTCGGAGCCGGTCTGGGAGGAGGTCCGGCGCGCGTACGTGGCGGCGCACGGCGGCACCTGGCAGCCCGACACCCAGCGCCGGCTGATGGGCATGAGCACCGGCGAGTGGGCCGCCTACCTCAGCGGGGAGCTGGGCGTCGACCGGACCGCCGAGCAGGTCGCCGCCGAGGTGGTGGAGGAGATGACCCGGCGGTACGCGGCGCGCGTACCGCTCATCGACGGCGCGGACGACGTCGTGCGCCGCGTGGCCGGACGGTGGCCGCTGGGGTTGGCCAGTTCGTCGCCGACCCGGCTGATCGCGGCGGCGCTGCACGCGACGGACCTGACCGACGTCTTCGGCGCGACGCTGTCGACCGAGGAGACCGCGCGCGGCAAGCCGGCGCCGGACGTCTACCTCGCCGTCGCGGAACGGCTCGGCGTCGACCCGGCGCGCTGCGTCGCGGTGGAGGACTCCTCCAACGGGGTACGGTCGGCCGCCGCCGCCGGCATGACGGTGGTGGCGGTGCCGCACGGGTCGTACCCGCTGGACCCGGACGCCGTGCAGGCGTCGGCGGTGGTGCTCGACTCGATCGGCGACCTGACTCCGGAGACGGTGGAGCAGCTCGGCTGACGCCGGTCAGATCGACCGGCTCCGGCTCGACCGGGGCAGGTACGGCCGCTGGCGGCCGTCCGGCCCCGGCGCGTCCCCGGGTGGAACGTCGGGCTCCCCGGACGGCCGCTCGGTACTCGGGGGCTCGACGTCGCTCTCCAGCACCCTGTGTCGCATGACCCATCCCTCCCGCCGACTACCCCGTTGTACGGTTTCCGAGGCTTCCGGGATGAGCGGGGATCGGCCGGGTACCCAGCCGACGGCGCGCCGAGTCGCGCGTCGCGTCGCAGGTGAGGAGACGGGGTTGAAGGCGATCGTGTACGAGCGCACCGGCGACGCCTCGGTGCTGCAACTGGTGGATCGGCCGGTGCCCGAGCCGGGGCCCGGCGAGGTGCTGGTGCGGGTGGCCGTTTCGGGGGTGAACCCGACGGACTGGAAGGCACGGCGACAGTGGCCGCTGCCGGCCGGCTGGCAGACCCCCGGGCAGGACGGCGCCGGGGTGGTCGAGGCGGTCGGCGAGGGCGTCGACCGGGCCCTGATCGGTGAGCGCGTCTGGCTGTGGGAGGCCGCGTGGCAACGGCCGTGGGGCACCGCCGCCGAGTACACGGTGGTCCCGGTCCGCCAGGCGGTACGCCTCGGCGACGCCTCCTTCGACCTGGGCGCGGCCCTGGGCATCCCGTTCCTGACCGCGCACCGGTGCCTGACGGCCGGGGAGTACATGCCCGACAAGTTGCACGCCGGCGCGCTCAGCGACCACGTCGTGCTGGTGCAGGGCGGCGCGGGTGCGGTCGGCAACGCGGCGATCCAGCTCGCCCGCTGGGCGGACGCCTGCGTCGTCACCACGGTGAGCAGCGCGGAGAAGGCGCAGCTCGCCGCGGCGGCCGGAGCCTCCTTCGTCATCAACTACCGCGAACAGGACGTGGTCGAGGAGGTCCGCAAGATCGCCCCCGACGGGGTCCACACCATCGTCGAGGTGGCCGCCGCCCACAACGCCGCCGTGGACGCGCAGCTCGTCCGGCACGGCGGGGCGGTGTGCGTCTACGCCGACGACGGCGGGGCGGAGGTGACGCTGCCGATCCGGCCGCTGATGGTGCACAACGCCCGCTGGCAGTTCGTCCTCGTCTACACCGAGCCCAAGGCGGCGAAGGCCCACGCGGTCAACGACGTGGCGGCGGCGGCCGCGCAGGGAGGCATCCGGGTCGGCCAGGAGGCGGGGCTGCCGCTGCACCACTACTCCCTGGAGGCGACGGCGGCGGCGCACGAGGCGGTGGAGGGCGGCGTGGTCGGCAAGGTACTGATCAGCACCACCGACGAGCGGTGACGGTGCCCCCGGGTCAACCGGCCTGATCGGTGCGGGCCTGCCCCACCGAGGCTCGCACCAGCTCGGTCAGCACCGCGACGTCGACGTCGGCGAGGCGCTTGACGTACAGGCAGCCCTTGCCGACGGAGTGTCGGCCGAGCCGGGCGAGCAGCGCCTCCTTGTCGGGGAACTCCTCGGCCAGGTAGAGGGTGGTGGCCGTCTTCCGGGGCGAGAAGCCGACCAGGAACCAGTCCAGCTCGCGCCCGCTGGCATAGCGTAGGTGTCGCCGCCCGAAGCCGACGATCGCGTCGCCCCACATGGTCGCCGGCTCGCCGGTGACCTCTGTCAGGAGGTCACGGACGGCGTACGCGTCGGCGCGGCGGGCCTCGTCCGGCACGTCGGCCAGGAAGTCGTCGACGCTGGCGTCGGTCGGGGCGGTCTTGAGGGTGGCCATGCGGCCGATCGTATTCCGCACTTCCGACAGAACTGTCGTGAGCAGGGCGGATTTCCCCGTCGCCGGGACAGAGGCGAACAACTTTCGCAAGAATGACGGTGCGGGTCGCCCCGCAAAAAACGGGCGGCCCCGGCGCGGTGCGAACGCCGGGGCCGCCCTCTGGGGAGGGATGCTTCGAAGAGTGCCCCTACCCCCAACGGCGACGGGGTGCCGGAAAACGTTACGGCGCCGTCAGCTCCCGCACACTGAGCCCGCCGTCGGCGTACCGGGAGCGGACCACCTTCTTGTCGAACTTGCCGACGCTGGTCTTCGGGACCGCGTCGATGACGGCCCAGCGCTCCGGCAACTGCCACCGCGCCACCGACCCGGCCAGGAACTCGCGCAGCTCCTCGGCGCCGACCGACGCCCCCTCGCGGAGCACAACCGTGGCCAGTGGACGCTCGCCCCACTTCTGGTCCGGTACGCCCACCACACATGCCTCCACCACGTCCGGGTGGGCCATGAGGGCATTCTCCAGCTCCACCGAGGAGATCCACTCACCACCGGACTTGATGACGTCCTTCGCGCGGTCGGTGAGGGTGATGTAGCCGTCCGGCGAGAGGATGCCGACGTCACCCGTACGCAGCCAGCCGTCGCGGAACTTCTCCTCGTCCGGGACGTCGTCACCGACGTACCGCGCGGTCACCCACGGTCCCCGTACCTCCAGCTCGCCGACGGACGTCCCGTCGGCGGGCAGCGGCTCACCCAGCGGGCCGACGATCCGCGCCTCGACGCCGGCCGGCACCCGCCCCTGCGTGTAGCGGTAGCGCCAGGCCTCCTCGCCGGTCGCCCCGGCCGGCGGCCGGGCCACCGAGCCCAGCGGCGACGTCTCGGTCATCCCCCAGGCGTGGATCACCTCGATGCCGTGCCGCTCCGCGAAGGCGTGCATGAGCGCCGGCGGGCAGGCGGAGCCACCGACGATGACCTCCCGGAGCGAGGAGGTGTCCACGTCGTGGCTGTCCAGGTGGGACAGCAGGTCGTTCCAGATGGTCGGCACCGCGCCGGCCAGGGTGGGCCGCTCGGCGGCGATCATGTCGGCGATCGGGGCGGCCTGGAGGAAGCGGTCCGGCATGATCAGCGACGCGCCGGAGAGGAACGCCGCGTACGGCAGCCCCCACGACATGGCGTGGAACATCGGCACGATCGCCAGCTCCCGGTCGGTCGGCCCGAGGCCGAACCCCTCCGGCATGCAGATCTGGAGCGAGTGCAGGTAGATCGACCGGTGCGAGTAGGCCACGCCCTTCGGGTTGCCGGTGGTCCCGGAGGTGTAGCAGAGGGCGGCGGCGTCGCGCTCGTCCAGCTCCGGCCAGTCGTACGTCTCGGGCCGGTCGGCCAGCAGGGCGTCCCAGTGGTGTACGGCGATCCGGTCGCCGGCCGCCGCGACCAGCGGGGACGGGTCCCCGCCGCCGGTCACGACCACGTGCCGCACCGTGGTCATCTCGCCGATCACCCGGGCCAGCAGCGGGATGAGCGTCGAGTCGACCAGCACCACCCGGTCCTCGGCGTGGTTGGCGATGTAGGCGACCTGGTCCGGGAAGAGCCGGATGTTGAGGGTGTGCAGCACCGCTCCCATGCTGGGGACGGCGAAGTACGCCACCAGGTGCTCGTTGTTGTTCCACATGAACGTCGCCACCCGCTCGTCGCCGGTGACGCCGCACTCGTCCCGCAGCGCGTGGGCCAGCCGGGCCGCAGCGCGGCCGACCTCCGCGTACGTCATCCGGCGCGGCTCGGCGCCGGTCCAGGTGACGACCTCGGCCGCGCCGTGGACGGTGGCACCGTGGGTGAGGATGCGGGAGACCTGCAGAGGGGCGTCCATCATCGTGCTACGCATGAGTAACAAGCTAGTGTCGGCGGTCACAGGTTGGGAACCCCGGAACGCCGGTCCTCCCGGCGCGAGCCTCGTAAATTGTCCGGGTGAGCATCTCCTGGGCGGACTCGTACGTCGGGCAGTTGCGCGCCCTGGCCGGTGACCGGACGCTGATGTTCGTCGGCGCCCGCGCCGTGGTCCGCGACAACGCGGGGCGGGTGCTGCTGATCCGACGCTCGGACAACGGTCAGTGGGCGATGCCCGCGGGGGCGATGGAGTTGGGCGAGTCGATCGCCGACTGCGCCGTCCGCGAGGTCCGCGAGGAGACCGGGCTGCGCGCCCTGCGGGTGTGCGCCTTCGCCCTCTACACGGGGCCGGACCGCACCCACACCAACATGTACGGCCACACCTACCAGATCTTCACCGCGGCGTTCCGGGTCGAGGAGTGGGACGGTGATCTGACCCGGGTCACCGACGAGACGACCGACGCCGGCTTCTTCCCCCGCGAACGGCTTCCGACCCCCCTGTCGGCGAGCGTCCCGGAGACGCTCGCCGACCTCGACGTCTTCGAACAGACCAACCGCCTGATCCTGAAGTAGCCCGACGAGCACCCCCTCCTCGTCACGTTCTGTCACCCACGCTTGACCGTAGCCCTGATTACCCTCCGTGGTCACCGTCACCAGGGCCCACACTCAGTTGCCGCCGTGCGGCAACGTCGACACGGCCACAAGCAGCGGATATGCCACTCACTCAACGAGGCCGCACAAGCTGTCTCGCCCACTTTGCTCTGCACCCTGATATGCGCCAGTGACGATCCGTGCCTGGCGCGCAGAAGGGTGCAGAGCAAAGTGGGCAGGAGGGTTACCTACCGGCGGGGCCCTGGGTCACACGGAGTGACCGCTGGTCCTTGGCGTTGTCGCTCACCAGGGCACGACGGGCAGCGGGCGACGGACAGCCGGCGCGTCAGAGCAGCGTCTGGGACTTCGCCTCCATCTCGGCGGCCGCCTCCTCCTTCGACTCGCGGCTCAACGGCTTGCCGCCCGGGGCGGGAGCCTCGCCGCCGAGGCCGTCGGTGCCGCCGGTGGCGCCCTCCGGGCCCGCGCCACGCAGCTTCTCGTTCGGCAGGGCCAGGGTGACCAGGACCGCCACGATCGCGATCAGCCCGGTGGTCAGGAAGACCAGATGCAGCGACTCGACGAAGGCGACCTGGACCGCGGCACGCACCGGGGCGGGAAGCGCCAGGATGGCCGCCGGGTCGTTGATCGAGACGTCCGCGCCGCCGCCGGCCGCGACCGCCGCCCGCTGGTCCGGTGGGAGCTGTGCGACGGCGCCCGGCAGCCGGTCGGCCAGTTCGGCGGTGAGCCGCGAGGAGAGCAGGGCACCGAGGATCGCCACCCCGAACGAGCCGCCCAGCGACCGGAAGAACGTGGCCGACGAAGTGCCGGCACCGAGGTCACGCATGGACACCGCGTTCTGCACGGCGAGGATCAGCGACTGCATGCACAGGCCCAGGCCGACGCCGATGACCACCATGAAGCCGAAGGCCACCCAGAGCGAGGTGTCCACCTCCAGCCGGGTGAACAGCAGCATCCCGACCGTCAGCACCGCCGCGCCGACCACCGGGAACCACTTGTACCGGCCGATGCGGCTCATCGCCCGGCCGGTGAGCACCGAGGTGACGATGATGCCGGCCATCATCGGCAGCATGAGCAGACCACTGCGGGTCGGCGAGGCGCCCTTGACGATCTGCAGGTAGAGCGGGATGAAGATGATCGACCCGAACATCACCAGACCGAGCACGAAGCCGGCCGCGTTGGCCAGCGCGAAGGTCGCGCTGCGGAACAGCCGCAACGGCAGGATCGGCTCGGCGACCCGCGCCTCCTGGACCACGAAGAGCACCCCGAGCACCGCGCCGGCGACGAAGAGCCCGACGATCACGCCGGAGCTCCAGGCGTACTCGTTGCCACCCCAGCTCAGCGCGAGCAGCAGGCAGCTCACCCGGCCACCAGCAGCCCGGCGCCGAGCCAGTCGATCGCGTGGTCCCGGCGGGTGAACGGGATCAGCCGCAGCACCCGGGAACAGACCGCGAGCGCGAGGATCCCCAGCGGCAGGTTGATGTAGAAGATCCACCGCCAGTCGGTCTCCGCGAAATACCCGCCGACCAGCGGGCCGGCCACCGACGCGATCCCGAACACGGCACCGAAGAGGCCCTGGTAACGGCCGCGCTCCCGGGGTGACACCACGTCCGAGATGATGGTGAACGCCAGGGTCAGCAGGCCACCCGCGCCGAGCCCCTGGATCCCCCGCGTGACGATCAGCTGGGTCATGTCCTGCGACAGGCCGGCCAGCAGCGAGCCCAGCAGGAACGTGCCGATCGAGAAGAGGAACACCGGCCGCCGCCCGTACAGGTCGGCCATTTTCCCGTACAGCGGGGTCGAGGCGGTGGAGGCGAGCAGGTACGCGGTCACCACCCACGAGTAGTGGTTGATGCCGCCCAGCTCACCGACGATCGTCGGCAGGGCGGTGCCCACGATGGTCTGGTCGAGCGCGGCGAGCAGCATGCCGGTCATCAGGCCGAACATCAGCAGCCGGATCTGACGCCGGTGCAGCACCGGGGCTTCCGTGGTCATCCCGCCTTCTTTCCCTGCCGGTCGCGAACATGCGCGCACACCAGGAAAAACCCGTCGACAGGCCATCGGGTGTCGGCCAGCATGCCGTCCGTGGAGATGCTCCGCCGGATGGCGCTGGATGTCACCCCGCTCCGCACCTCGCGGGACTTCCGCCTCGTCTTCGCCGCCGCAGGAGTGTCCGGCTTCGGGTCCTTCATCACGTACGTCACCGTGCCGTACCAGGTGTACCAGCTCACCGGTGACCCCCTGCTGGTGGGGCTGCTCGGGGTCTGCGAACTCGTACCCCTGCTGGTGATGGCCTTCGTCGGCGGCGCGCTCGCCGACTTCCTGGACTGGCGGCTGCTGGTGCTCGGCGCGGAGGTCGGCTTCACGCTGCTCTGCGGCGTACTCCTGCTGAACGCCCTGGGGTCGGAGCCGCAGCTGTGGTTGCTCTACCTGGTGGCGGGCCTGACCGCGGCCCTCGACGGCCTGCAACGGCCGGCGCTGGAGGGCCTGACGCCGCGCGTGGTGACCCCCGACGAGATTCCCGCGGCGAGCGCCCTGAACTCGCTGCGCATGCAGATCGCGCAGCTCGGCGGGCCGGCCGTCGCCGGTGTGCTGATCGCCAGCGTCGACCTCGTCTGGGTGTACGCGATCGACCTGGCCACCTTCGCGTTCTCGCTGGTCTGCCTGGCGCTGGTCCGCGCGGTGCCACCGCCGCCGGCCGCCGACCGGCCGTCGCTGCGGTCGGTGGTGACCGGCATCCGGTACGCGCGCAGCCGCCCCGAACTGCTCGGCACCTACCTGGTGGACATCAACGCGATGTTCTTCGGCATGCCCCAGGCGCTCTACCCGTTCATGGCGGAGACGCTGGGCGGGCCGGCCGTGCTCGGCCTGCTCTACGCCGCCCCGGCGGTCGGTTCCCTGCTGGCCACGCTCGGCTCCGGCTGGACGGCGCGGGTACACCGGCACGGCCTGATGGTGGTTCTCGCCGCCGGCGCGTGGGGTCTGGCGATCGTCGGCTTCGGCCTCGTCGGCTCGCTCTGGGCGGCACTGTTCTTCCTCGTCCTGGCCGGCGCGGCGGATATGGTCTCCGGGCTCTTCCGGATGATCATCTGGAACCAGACCATCCCCGACCACCTGCGCGGACGGCTCGCCGGCATCGAGCTGCTCTCCTACTCGACCGGTCCGCTGCTCGGCCAGCTCCGCTCGGGACTGGTGGCCCGCACGCCGCTGGGCGTGCAGGGCTCGATCGTCTCCGGCGGCGTCCTCTGCGTCGTCGGCACCGTCGCCCTGGCAGCGGCCCTACCCGCGTTCCTCCGCTACGACGGCCGTCAGGGCCGGGCCCGCAAGGAAGCCGAGGACAGGGCCTGGGTCGAGGCAGCCCAGGTTTGACCCGCCGGACCTGGGGGACCCCGAAGGGCATGGCAGGAGCAGCAGCGGAACAGCGCCGGCTCGCCAGCGTCGTGGAGAGCTGGCTGGGGCGGCCCGTCCTGATCCTCGGTGACGCCATGCTCGACGAGTGGCGGTTCGCCGACTCCGACCGGCTCTGCCGGGAGGCGCCCGCACCCGTCCTCACCCTCCGCCGGCGGATCTCCGCCGCCGGGGGCGCCGCGAACACCGCGGTGAACGTGGCGGCGCTGGGCGGCCGTGCGGCGTTGGTCGCCCCGGTGGGCGCGGACGCCGCCGGGGACGAGCTGCACGACTGCCTGGACCGGGCCGGCGTCTGGGACCGCACGGTCGGCCTGCACGGCCGGCCCACCGCGGTGAAGCGCCGGATGCTCGCCGGAAACCAGATCCTGCTGCGGGAGGACTCCGGCGACCCGGACGACGCGCTCGACCACGAGGGTGTCGAACAACTGCTCGCCGCGCTGGACTGCGCCACCGAGGAACTGCGCGCCGCCAGCGGGGAGGCGCCGACCCTGGTCGTCTGCGACTACGGGCTGGGCGGGCTGCCCGCACCCGTCCGCACCTGGCTGGTGGACAACCGGGAGCGGTACGCGACGGTCGCGCTCGACGCCCACGACCTGGCCGACTGGCGGGGACTCGCGCCCACCGTGGTCACCCCGAGCTTCGCCGAGGCGACACGTCTGCTGGCCCGCGCCGCCGCCGACTCCCCGGCCCGGCCGGCCGGCGCCGACCTGCACCTGGACCACCCCGACGGCGACCCGTCCGACGGCCCGTCCGAGCTGACCGTTGGCGTCGCCCCCGGCGAGGGGACGGTCGGCGTGGCCTCCGACGGCGTGGCCGGCGGGATCTCGCGGCCCGGCGGCCCGACCCGGTTGGGGCCCACCGGTGAGCCGACACCCGGCGAGGACCGGGTCGCCATGACCGGGGACGGCCTCAGCGTCACCGGTACCGGCGTGACCGTGAACGCCGACGCGGGTGAGGGGGTCGACCGGGCGGTGCTCGCCGAGTCCCGCCTGGCGGAGCTGCGGGCGCACACCGGGGCCGAGGTCGTCGCGGTGACCCTGGACACCGACGGGGCGGTGGTCGGCGGGCCCGACGGCGAGCGCCGCCGCAGCCACAGCACCCCGGTCCCGGCGAGCCACGCGGTGGGTGCCGGGGACGCGTACCTGGCGGCGATGACGCTGGCGCTGGCTGCCGACGCGCCGCTGCCGACAGCCGCGCAGCTCGCCCAACTCGCCGCCACGATCACCGTCTCGGACACCGGCACCTGCGTGTGCCGCCGCGAGGACCTGCTCGCCGCGCTGGACGCCCCGCTCGACACCGCCGGCCGACCGGCCCTGGTCGGTGCCGCCGAGCTGGAGACCCTCGTCGAGGAGCACCGGAGCGCCGGCCGGTCGGTGGTGTTCACCAACGGCTGCTTCGACGTGCTGCACCGCGGTCACGTCCGCTACCTGGAGCAGGCGCGGGCGCTCGGTGACCTGCTGGTGGTGGCCGTCAACTCCGACGGGAGCGTACGCCGGCTCAAGGGCGCGGACCGGCCGGTGAACCCGGTCGAGGACCGGGTCGCCCTGCTGGCCGCCCTGGCCTGCGTCGACCACGTGGTGGTCTTCGAGGAGGACTCGCCGGCCCGCCTCATCGAGGTGGTCCGCCCCGACGTGTACGTCAAGGGCGGCGACTACCCGCCGGAGATGGTCCCCGAGGCCCCGCTGGTACGCCGGCTGGGTGGGCAGGTACGCACCCTGGGATACGTGCCGGACCGGTCCACCTCGGCGATCATCGAACGGATCCGGGCGCACGGCCAGGACGTCTCCTCCCCGGTGGCGGGTCAGGCGTGAACCGGCCGCTCGACCTCGGCCCCCCCGAGGACTTCCGCGTCGCGCGCCAGCTGGACGTGCTGATCCCGACCCGCAACCGGCCCGCCGAACTGGCGGTCACCCTCTCCGGGCTGGCCGCGCAGGAGGGCGTCGGGGACTTCGGGGTGGTGGTCAGCGACCAGTCCGACGGCGAGGCCGCGTACCGGCACCCGGCAGCGGCGACCATGGTCCGGGCGCTGCGCCACCGGGGACACCCGGTGCTGCTGACCCGCCGGCTGCCCCGGCGCGGACTGGCCGAGCACCGGGCCGCGCTGCTGGCCGCCTCCGCCGCCCGGTACGTCCTCTGCCTCGACGACGACGTCTGGCTCGAACCGGACACCCTGCGCCGGCTGGTCACGGCGATCGAGGAGCTGGGCTGCGGCTTCGTCGGCAACGCGGTGCACGGCCTGTCGTACGCCGACGACGTGCGGCCGGCGACGCACCGGCACTACGAGGAGTGGGACGGGCCGCCGACGCCGGAGCGGATCCGACCCGGTACGCCGGAGTGGGAGCGGGCGTCGATCCACCCGGCGGCGAACCTGCTGCACGTGACGCAGAAGCTCCGCCTGGCGCCGGGCGCGTGGCGCGCGTACAAGGTCTCCTGGATCGGCGGGTGTGTGCTGTACGACCGGGCGAAGCTGGTCGACTCGGGCGGGTTCGAGTTCTGGCGGCAGGTGCCGGACAACCACCAGGGCGAGGATGTCGCCGCCCAGCTCGCCGTGTTGGCGCGCCACGGCGGCGCCGGTGTCCTGCCCAGCGGCGCGTACCACCTGGAGTCGCCGACCACGGTCACCGAGCGCGACGTGGAGGCCTGGGAGGTCGTGCTCGCCGACGAGGACGCTCCGCAGCCGGCCTGACGCCGCACACCTCACGCGAGGAGTTCGCGGGCCGCTTCCAGCACCTCGACCAGCGGCACGTCGGTCACGAACGAGTCCCGGTGCGGGCACTCGCCGTCCCCCGGGCGGTGCGGGTAGATGCCGGGGGTGCAGTCCATACCGCACACCGGACAGTGGACGGTCCAGGAACTGATCGGGCGATGCCGGGCGCGCAGCGGGGTCGCGGTGTTGATGAGGTTGCCGACCCAGAAGATGCCGACGGTCGCCGTACCGACCGCGGCGGCCAGGTGCAGCGGGCCGGTGTCGTTCGATACCACCAGCTCACATCCGGCGTAGCAGCCAGCCAGCCCACCGAGACTGAGCGTGCCGACCTGGGGACGGACCGGCACCCCGGCCGCCTCCACCACCCGGTCCACCACCTCCCGCTCGGCGGGCGTGCCGGTGACCAGCACCTCGTACCCGTCGCCGTGCAGCTCGCGGGCCACCTCGCCGAAGCGCTCCGCCGGCCACCGGCGCCGGGTGTCGGTGGCGCCGGGGTGCAGCGCCACCCGGGGTCGCTCCGCCGGGCCCAGCACCCCGTCCGCCTCGGCCCGGTCGGCATCGGTCACCGCGAGCGTCGGCACGATCGTCGTGGCCGGGGCACCGACCAGCGCCGCCACCTCCAGGTAGCGGATCACCTCGTGCTGGTAGTAGACGTACCGGATCCAGCGGTCCAGCGGCGGCGCGTCCTCGGCGCGGAGGCCGGCGGTGATCCGCGCGCCGAGCCCGCTGACGACGGGGTTGGAGTTCGCCCCGCCGCCGTGCACCTGCAACGCCAGGTCGAAGCGTTCCTTGCGGGCCGCCGCCAGGAAGTCCTCCAGCGTCGACTCCGGCTCGCCGGGATCCGGCGCCCGGATCCCGGGCGCCGGCGGTACGACCAGGACACGGTCCACCGGGCCGGGCCGGTCGCGCCAGAGCTTCGCGTGCCAGGGCGCGCCGATCAGGACGATCTCCGCCTCCGGGTACGCGGCCCGCAGCGCGTCCAGCGTGGGCAGCACGAAGATGAAGTCACCGAGCGCGTTCGCGCGCAGCACCGCGATCCGTTCCACGTCGGGCACACGCTCGGCGGTCGGGCCGAGCAGGTTCGGGGTGACCACGTGTCCGTTACGGCCGGTCGGTCTCGATGGAGGTGTCCGGGTGGTGCAGTTCCCGGTCCGCGGCGGGGTCGATCACGTGCGGCGTACCCCCGGAGGTGCCCGTGTCGCGCGGTCCGGCACGGCCGACGGTGATGGTGCGCGGCGCGGGCCGGGACGCCCGGGGCAGGTGGACCCGCAGCAGACCGTGGTCCATCACCGCGTCGATGGCGTCGGGGTCGACGCGGGACGGCAGGTCGACCCGGTACTCGAAGCCCCGGGTCTCGAAGCCGCCCGGGATGCCGTGGTCGGCGTTGACCTCCGCCTCGGAGCGAGCACGGACGCACAGCTCCCGGTCGTCCAGCTCGACCGCCACCTCCTCCGGCGCCACGCCGGGCAGCCGGACGACGACCTGCCAGCCGTCGCCGGTCTCGCTGAGCTCCACGTCCGGCGGACCGGACCGTCCGCCCACCAGCCGGCTCAACTCGGACCGCAGGGACTGCAACTCGCCCATCGGGTCCCAGCCCTGCTGCCGGCCGCGCCAGCCCCTGCTCTGTTCGCTCATCGCTGCACCTCTCCGATCCGGTGGGTGGTCGCCGGCGGCCGCAGGGAACTGGGGGCGTCCAGGCCGGCCTCCCGGTCCACGCCGACACCGAGGCGGTCGACCAGTTCACCGCCGAGCCAGGCACCGACGCCGAGGATGGCCAGCGCGACCACCTCGATAGCGATCAGCGCGCCGCCGGCCGCCCGCGAGTCGGCGTTGAGCCTGACCACCCAGACCGCGGCGAAAAGCAGGATCACCGCGACGTTGGCCGCCGCGTGGGTGAGCGCCACCCGCTTCGCGCGGGTGCCGGTCGGGATGGCCAGCAGGTCGAACGTCCCGGCCACCGCGGCCAGCAGGCCGACGGCGAGACCGACGGTGATGTTCCAGTACGCGACCTCGCCGAGGAAGTCCGGCCCGCCCACGGTGTCGACGACGTCGAAGAGCACCGCGGTGACGAGCAGGCCGACCGGGAACATCACCAGCATCGGGTGGACCGGGTGGCCCAGCACCTTGAGTCGGCTCTCCATGACCGGGCCTCCACTGCTCGTGTTCCGCCGGCGGGTCGGGTGAGGCGGTACCCCCGGCACCCGGGGACAAACCTCGCGCTGGTGGCGCCCGCCTAGGCTGGCGAACGGTGGCTCTCCGCCACCGGGGTCAACGGTCGGGGGAGGAACACGTAACGGTGGAGATCACGACACACGAGGAACTGCGCGAGCTGCTCGGTACGCCGGGGCCGCGCGCCGCCGCGAAGGAACGCACCCGGCTGCACGAACGGGACCGGCAGTGGCTGGCCGCATCGCCGTTCTGCCTGGTCGCGACCGCCGGTACGGACGGCACCTGCGACGTCTCCCCCAAGGGCGACCCGCCCGGCTTCACCCTGGTGCTGGACGACACGACCGTCGCCATTCCCGAACGACCGGGCAACAAGCGGGCGGACGGCTACCGCAACATCCTGGATAACCCGCACGTCGGGCTGCTCTTCCTGATTCCCGGCCGCACCGACACCCTGCGGATCAACGGCCGCGCCCGCCTGGTCCGGGACGCGCCGTTCTTCGACGACATGGTGGTGAAGGGCCACCGGCCGGTCCTCGCGGTGGTCGTGGAGATCGAGCAGGTCTTCTACCACTGCGCGAAGGCGTTTCTCCGTTCGGAGCTGTGGCGGCCGGAGACCTGGGCCCCGGACGTCCTGCCCACCCGGGCGCGTCTCATCAAGGAGGTCGAGGCGCCGGCCGAGAGCCTGGAGGACCTGGAACGGCACTACGGCCCGGAGTACGTCAAGAAGATCTACGTCTGACCAGCGCCACGTTTGAGTCCCCGCCTCGGGGTACTGGTTTCTTCCGACGGCCCGCCGCGCCTCGCGGCGCCATCCCCTGGACACGGGTCGAAGGAAGGACGTGCCTCCCATGCCCACGCGAAACAGCTCGGGATCGACCGCGACCAAGAACCCGCCGGGCAACCAGACCCCCAACACGCCCGACATCAACGAGAGTGAGATCGCCCGGCTCAAGGTCGACGAGCTGCGTGACCGGCTCCGCTCCCGGGGCGTCACGGACACGGCCGACATGAAGAAGGACGACCTGGTCAATGCCCTGATCAAGGCCATGAAGGGCAGCTCGCGCGCCACGGGCGGCTCCGGCGCGTCCGGCTCCTCCGGCGGCGGTGTCCGGACCGGCTCCCACACGTCCAGCTCGGTCAGGTACTCGCAGGAGATCACCTCCGTCGACGACGAGGCGGAGCGGCCGGGCCGCAGCCTGGTCACCACCGACCACGACGTCATCCGGCAGTGGGCCGAGGCGCGCAAGGGCGTGCCCTGCACCGTGGACGGGACCGAGCACGACGGCCACGCGGGCGTGCTGCGCTTCGACTTCCCGGCCGGCGGCCGGGAGGACCGACTGCGCGAGATCAGCTGGGAGGACTGGTTCGACGCCTTCGACCGGCGTCGCCTGAACTTCATCTACCAGGAGGAGCGCTCCGACGGTAAGCAGAGCAACTTCTTCCGCCTGGAGAGCCCCGACCGCGAGGACGGCTGACCTCATCTCGTACGTCGAACAGGCCCGGACCAGCACCCGCTGGTCCGGGCCTGTTCCGGTCCGCACTGGACGGTCGTGAAGTTCCTGGTTGGGTGCCCTCGTCGAGGGTAGGAGTTCTGGTGACAGAGGTTCGACCTGACGAGAGGATTTGCCCATGACCACCAAGGTCGAGAAGTCCATCGAGGTCCAGGTCCCGGTCAGCACCGCGTACAACCAGTGGACGCAGTTTGAGGAGTTCCCCCGCTTCATGGGGGGCGTCCGGGAGGTCCGGCAGCTCGACGACAAGCGCATGCACTGGGTTGCCGAGATCGCGGGCGTGCAGCGCGAGTGGGACGCGACCGTCCTGGAGCAGGTGCCCGACACGAAGGTCGCCTGGGCGGCCACCGAGGGCGCGACCAACGCCGGTGCCGTCTACTTCTCCCCGGTCGGCGTGGACCGCACCATGGTGCGGCTGCACCTGGAGTACGAGCCGGAGGGCCTGGTCGAGAAGGCCGGCGACAAGCTGAACATCGTCGAGAAGCAGGCCGAGTCCGACCTGAGGAAGTTCAAGTCCTTCATCGAGAGCCGGGGTGCCGAGACCGGATCCTGGCGCGGCACCATCGACAGCGGTGTCGGCGTCGGCACGCCGGGCGTCGAGGACGCCGCGGCCACCCGGGGTGACAGCGGCAAGGCCGGCGTGTCCGGCAAGGCCGTGGCCGCCGGTGCCGCGGTGGCCGGAGCGGCGGCGGCTGGTGCCGCAGCGGCCGTGAAGCACCGCTCCGGTAGCGACGAGGACGACGAGCCGACCACCACCACGACCGAGACGGAGTACGTCGTCACCGACGTCCCGGAGAGCGGCGTCGGCTACACCGGCGCCCCCGACCCGCGGCGCGGCCTCTGACAGGCCGCTGCGCGTCCCCTGTCCAGGGCCCGGCCGGCCCCGCGCGTCCTTCGTCGACGTGGCGGGCCCGCCGGGCCCTCGCGCGTCCGCCGTCAGCGGACCTCCTCCAACCACACCCGCTCGGAGAAGCCGCCACGCGCGGCCTTCTTCTCCCGCGCCGTTCGCGTCACGTCCTCCTCCGTGAAGCCGTACGCGGTGGTCAGCGCGGACAGCACCTCGTGCACGTCGGCCAACTCCTCCAGCCGCTCCTCCGGCTCGGCGAGCCCCAGCTCGGTGGCCTCCTCGTGCAGCTTGGCGAGCAGCGCGGGCACCAGCTCGGCGGCGGTCAGCACCCGGGTCACCGGGACGCGGCCGGCGGCCTCGACGATCTCCGGTATGCGGTCCCGGACGAGCTTCCGGTGGACGACGGCCTCCCGTTCGACACTCATCCGGCCATCCTGCCCGGCACCTCCGACACCGCCGTCAGGCCGCGTCCGCCCGGACCGTCCACAGGTGCCCGTCCGGGTCGACGAAGCTGCCCTCGTACCCCCAGGGTTTGTGCCCCGGCTCGGTGACCGCGCGCGCCCCCGCGGCACGCGCCTGGCCGACCAGCTCGTCGGCGTCGCCCTGGGTGCCCACGGTCAGGGCGAGCAGGCACTCGCTCCGGTCGGGGCCTGCGATCTCGCGGTCACCGATCACCCACCCGAAGCCCTCGGCCGGGATCAGCATGAGGCGCAGGCCGGGATTGACCTGGAACTGCAACGGCTCCGGAACGCCGTCCTCCGCCGGCTCGCCGATCGCGACGAGGCCGAGGGCGGCCTGGTAGAAGCGGTACGAAGTGGAGCGATCGGCGATGGGCAGGGCGACGACGACGGGCGCGTACTCCACGGGGCTACCTCCGGCGGTTGGCGTGGATGACGGATCACCAGATTCGACCGGCCAGAGCCCCGGAAGTCACCGCTGAGCGAGGATTTCGTCCGATGGGGGTGAGGCGTCCTCGTCCGGTCAGCGCCTAGCGTGCCCGGTATGACGCAGATTCGTCCCACTCCGGCGGATCCCCGGCCCTGGGAGCCCCGTGACCCCGACCAGCGGGTGGCGGAGGCTCGGGCGATGCCACCGGAACTCGGGGACAATTCGGTGGCCCTGGTGAACGGGTCGACGTTCATGTACTCGGCGCCCAACGGGGACGTGCCGCCGGGCAGCATCGGCGGTCTGGTACACCTGGACACGCGGCTGCTGAACCGGTGGGTGCTGCGGATCAACGGTGCACCGATGCTGGTGCTGCGCTCGGCCGTGGCCGATCCGTACTCGGCGCAGTTCTTCACCACGAATTCGGCGGAATCGGGCCTGCGGGAGCAGACAGTCGCCGCCCGGCGACTTCGATACCTCGGTGACGGACTGCACGAACGCCTCGAGATCACCTGCTACTGCACCGGGCCGGTCACCCTGGAGGTCCGGTTGGAGACGGGGAACGACTTCGCCGATCTCATGGAGATCAAGTCCCAGGTGCTCGACCGGTCCGACCAGATCACGCGGCACCACTCCCCGGACGGCTCGCGGCTGGCCTTCCGCTACGAGCACGACGCGTTCACCTCCCAGACCGACGTCCAGGTCACACCGCGGCCGGACCGCCTGGACGGGGACGACGTGGTCTGGGTCGTCGAAGTCGCTCCGCACACGACCTGGCGCGCCGACATACACGTGCCGCTTCCGCCCGGAACGGAGATGCCGAACCGGGTCAGCGGGGACATGGCCGACGTCTTCCACCACCGGGCCGAGGACCCGAACGCGCAATGGGAGGCACAGGTGTCCCGGCTGCGCAGCGAGCACTCCCTGCTGGAGCGGGTGCTGGCACGGACCCGCGCCGACCTCACCGCGATGCGGTTGGAGATGGAGATCAACGGCCAGCAGGTCAGCCTGCCGGCGGCCGGACTACCGTGGTTTCTCACCCTGTTCGGCCGGGACACGCTCATCACCGCCTACCAGTCGTTGACCGCCGGCCCGCGTCTGGCCAAGGGTGCCCTCCTCGCGCTGGCGAGCCTGCAGGGCCGTCGGTGCGACGACTTCAGTGACGAGGAGCCGGGCAAGATCCTGCACGAGGTGCGCAGCGGCGAGCTGACCCGTCGCGGCATGAAGCCGTACGACCCCTACTACGGCACCGCCGACGCGACGCAGCTCTGGCTGATCCTGCTGTCGGAGTACTGGCGGTGGACCCGTGACGACGACCTGGTCCGCTCGCTCAGGGACAACGCCCTGGCCGCCCTGAGGTGGATCGACACCTACGGCGACCGGGACGGGGACGGTTACGTGGAGTACGCCACCAGATCCAGTGAGGGCCTCGGCAACCAGTGCTGGCGCGACTCCTGGGACGGGGTCCGGTTCGCCGACGGCCGCCTGCCCGTACTGCCCATCGCGACCTCCGAGATCCAGGGCTACACCTATGACGCGAAGCTGCGTCTCGCCGAGCTCGCCGACGGCCCACTGGCCGATCCCGGCCTCGCCCGCCGGCTGCGCGACGACGCGGCCCGCCTGTTCGAGGCCTTCAACCGCGACTACTGGATCGACGACCGTGGCGGCTACTACGCGGTCGGCCTGGACGGGGACAAGACGCCCATCGACTCGATGACGTCGAACATGGGCCACCTGCTGTGGAGCGGCATCGTGCCCGAGGATCGGGCTGCTGCGGTGGTCACTCAGCTCATGTCGCCGGCCATGTTCTCCGGCTGGGGCATTCGCACGCTGTCCGCGGAGGATCGGCCCTACAATCCCATCGGCTATCACCTCGGCACCGTCTGGCCGCACGACAACGCGATCGCGATCGCCGGCCTCACCCGGTACGGCTACCGTGCGGAGGCCAACCGGGTCGCGCTGGCCCTGCTCGACGTCGCCGCCCAGTTCGACCACCGGCTGCCCGAGGCGTTGGCCGGCTACCCCCGGGACCGGTCGTTCTTCGCGGTGCCCTACCCGACGGCCTGCAGTCCGCAGGCCTGGGCCAGCGGGGCGCCGCTCACCGTGGCCCAGACCCTGCTCGGACTGCAGCCCGCCGACGGCCAACTCCTGCTCGACCCGCGGATCCCCGACGAGATCGGACGTGTCACCGTCAGCCGGGTGAACGCCTTCGGTCGGTTCTGGGACATCGAGGCCGCCGGTACCACCGGCAGCGTCCGGCCCTCCACCGACTGAGGCTCCGACCTCGGTGCGCGGATGCGTCAGTAGGGTGCCCGCAGGCCCGCCGCGAGCGCTCCCCGCATGTCCACGTAGTCCATGATCCGCTTGTGGATCCGGGCGTAGTCGGCCCGTCGCCAGGCGGGCAGCCGGGGATCCGCGGAGGCGGCGACGAGGTCGATCACCCGGGCCGCCGGCCGGTACTCCATCCACGTCGGCAGCACGGTCACCTCGACCACCTCCCACCTCCCCGCCGCGGTACGGCGGAACGTGAACTCCGGGACCACCGCGTCCTGCGTGTTCTCCGGCGAGTCGTCGCCGAACCGGGTCGTCAGGTTGCCCATCCCGTAGGCGACCCACTTCGCGCCGATCTTCTCGAAGGGCTGCACCACGTGGGCGTGGTGGCCGACGATCAGGTCGATCTCGGGTGCGGCCAGCAGTTGCCGGGCGAGGTCGTGCTGGTCACCGTTCGGCTCGTTCCGGTACTCGGTTCCCCAGTGCATGGAGAGGATGACGATCTCCGCTCCGGCCGCGCGGGCCCGCCGGGCCTCGGCGAGGATGGCGTCCCGGTCGATCCGGTTGGCGGCCCATGGCCGGCCGGCGGGCAACTCGATGTCGTTGAAACTGAGGGTGTACGACAACTGGCCGACCTTCACCCCCGCCACGTCGAGGATGTTCGGTCGGGCGGCCTCCGCGGCGCTCCGGGCCGTGCCGGTGTGGCGGAGTCCGACCCGGTCCAGGTTGTCCAGCGTACGGGCGATGCCCGCCACCCCGGTGTCCAGTGAGTGGTTGGAGGCGGTGGAGCAGGTGTCGAAGCCGGCCCAGGCTGCGGCGTCGGCGAGTTGGGGCGGCACGCTGAAGGCCGGCCATCCGGTGAACGGCCCGTCGGGCTCCGCCAGCGGGGTCTCCATGTGACAGATGGCGAGATCGGCGGCACTGACCCGGTTCCGGACCGCCGCGAGCACCTGCGTGAAGTCGTGGCCGTCCCGTCCGCTGCGCCGCGCGTCGGCCGCGGCCTGCTCGGTGAGCGCCGGGTGGACCAGCAGGTCACCCGCCGCCACGACGGTCAGCTCCGTCCTGGGTGTGGGCGCGGCGGCCGCGGTCGCCGTCGCGGTCGCTCCGGGCGTGATCGGCCCTGGGGGCTGACTGGCCTCTGGCGCATCGCAGGCGGCGAGCGCCAGAACCACGAAGAGCGCTATACCGGCTTTTGCCTTCATAGCGGACATACTGCTTGCCGGTGCGGCGTCGGGTGGGGCGAATGCCGAAAGGGCCGAGGTGGCCGGTCCCGATCCGATCAGGAATCGAGAAGCCTCCCGGGTTCCGTCAGTCCTAGCCTTCTCTCAGTTGGCCGGCAGCACGCCGAGCCTTGAGCGTCGAGAGGCAGGTCCGAGATGACCACGAAGCAGTCTGACGGCTTCACCGCCGAAGAGCGTGCCGCGATGAAGGAGCGCGCCGCCGAGCTGCGCGCCGAGGGCAAGAAGGGCGCAAAGAAGGCCGACGGACTACAGGCGGTCCTCGACCGGATCGCGCAGATGGCGCCGGAGGATCGTGAGCTCGCCGAGCGCGTGCACGTGACGGTGACCGCCAACGCCCCGGACCTGTCGCCGAAGACCTGGTACGGGATGCCCGCCTACGCGAACGCGGACGGCAAGATCGTCGTCTTCTTCCAGGACTCGGGCAAGTTCAACTACCGGTACTCGACCCTGGGCTTCCAGGACACGGCCAACCTCGACGACGGGGACATGTGGCCGGCGTCGTACGCGCTCCAGAGGTGGAGCCCCGCGGTGGAGAAGAGGGTCGCCGAGTTGGTCAAGGCCGCGGTCTCCTGACCGTTGTTCGATTCAACAGGTCGCCACGTGCGGCTCGACCAGTCGCTTCGCCTCCTCCGCGTCCGTCTCGGTGAGGAGGACGCCCAGAGCGGCACCTGCGGATTAGCTAGGCTTCATGGGCGCGCTGCTCACGCCATCCGATTGCCGCACCGGCGGCCGCCGCAACGGCGAATACGGGCGTCATGAGGATGGGCAACACATAGCCGAAACCTTCGAGCCCGTCGCCCCAGCCGCCCTCGACATAGCGATCGACCACGACTGCGGGCAGGGCGAACTGAGGCCCGACAGCTGCGATGACGGCAACAACCGCCAGCTTCGGGTAGCGGCGGGATGCCAGGTACACCGGCACGAAGAGAAGGAACCCCGCCAGCCACCATGTGGGTTCCGCGAATTCGGTGTGGTAGGAGCTGCCCCCCAGGTGAGTGACGCCGCTGGCGGTCTGCAGAGCCAGCACGACCAACGTGGTGGAGATGAGGAGGACGCACAGTAGCGCCCGTCCTGCCGGGACGAAGTTGGACCGTTCCCGCTGCCGCGCTGGTCTCTCCTCGTCCATCACAGGATCATCGCCGTAGCGGGGAGACTCGTCCAGCCCCGCCCTGCCTGCTCGACCGCACCTACGAAGAGCACCGGAATCGGCGCAGGTAAAGAAGCGGCGGAATCGAGAACGGCGCGGACAGCGCCCAGGGAAACCGGATGCGGCGGCGGGGCGGGCTAACTACCGTCCGGGCGTGGCCCACACCTATCCCCCGCTGAACGTCGAGGTCCGCACGCCACGCCTTACGCTGGCCGGCGCGTCCGACGAACTGCTGGAACGTCTCGTGCCGCTCGTGCGGGCCGGGGTCGCCGACGCCGAGCCGTGGCCGTTCGACGACCCGATCTCGTTCTACGCCGACAGCCCCGAACGCGAATGGCAGTGGCTACGCGGTATCTGGGCCGGCCGCGGCCGCGTGAGCGCGGATTCGTGGCGGCTGTACTTCGCCGTGCTCGTCGACGGCGAACCGGTCGGCATGCAGGATCTCATCGGAACGAACTTCACGCGGTTCGGCACGGTGTCCAGCTTCTCGTGGCTGGCCCCCGGCAGCCGCGGACAGGGGCTCGGCAAGGAGATGCGCGCGGCGATCCTGCAACTGGCCTTCGCAGGGCTGGGCGCACGCGAAGCCGGCAGCGACGCCTTCGTCGACAACGAGGCGTCCAACCGCGTCTCTCGTGCCCTGGGCTACGAATCGAACGGCACGGACTGGGACACCCGCCGCGGCGAACCCGCGCGGATCCAGCGGTGGCGGCTCACTCGGGATGCGTGGGAACGGATCCGCCGAGGCGACATCGAGCTGACCGGCGTCGAGGAGTGCCTGCCCGTCCTGGGGATCAGCTAACGGAGCGCGATCACCACTTGGGGACCGGCGGGCCCGGCGGGGGTGTGATCGACCTCGGGAAATGGCGAAGCCCAGGTCTCTGACCTGGGCTTCTGTGCCGAGCCGCCTGACGGAATCGAACCGTCGACCTACGCATTACGAGATCAAGTTACCCACCCTGGTCTACCTGGCCCGAAGGCACTTGGCCTGCGAAAACGGCTCTCGACATCTCTCACTGTTGGCCACCGAGGTTCGACCTCTTGAGGACTGGATGAGGACTGATGCAGTGCACCTTCTGATCCGTAGCCTCGGCGAATCCGTCCTAGGCGGTTCGTCACCGGCTTCCGTCAGTGGCCAGGCGCCCGCCAGCATCCGTGCCCGTGCCCAACAGTCCGGTGCCGTTGCTGTCACCCCTTGCTGTCAGTCGTCGTGGTTGGGGACGGCATGGTGTCGGCCGGCTCGTTGCCCGGTCCCGCATCACCTGGCCCCGCTTGCCTTGGAAGCATCCGAGTGGGCTCCTCCTCGTCACCGCGTTCGGCTAGTGGAGGCAGCGACGAAACCAGCGCCGCGTATTTGGCGCGCACACGATCAATATCGCGAACATTGCGATAGTTGCGATACGCAGTGTAGAGAATGGTGAAAATTGCTACAGAAATGACGAACCATATGGTGCTTGATATGGCGTCGCCTAAGTACATCGGGAAGCGAAGGCGGTCCAACGTCCCCTGGCTCGCTAGTTCCACCAACCAGAGGCTGTTGTTCCCCGCACCGACAGCATTCCCGACGATGGACGCGACGCTCTCAATTAGCCAAACAAGCACAACCCGCGAGACCAGGTACATCGAAAAGGCTTGCTTATCAGCGTGCCATGATTCGATTCTCTCAAGTTCCCTCTTCAGTTCCAGATGTCGCCGGATGCCAGCCTTGCTGCTCCGATGCGCCAGACGCTGCTTGATCCACTCGGTTGCGAACGGTGACAGAATGGAGAGCGGAATTGACAATAGGGCACCGAGCAGTACGTACCGTAGTTCGGTGTTCACACGTAAATTTATTGCTCTGCTACGGACAGGGGTCAATCGGGCAATAGATTGATTGACTCGTGGGCCACGATCCTGTATCGACAGCTCTCTCCGCCCTGCTCGCATAGAGGCGTACCGCAAGAGCCGCCCAAGGTGCCAGCATGCCGAATGGCACGGCAACCAAGGGCCGTCACGGGGGCACCCAGCCTCGCGCGCGCGTCGTAGACTCTGCGGCAGCAGGCTTGGGTAGAGGGCTGTAAATCCGTCGCGAAAGCTACAGAGGTTCGAATCCTCTACCCGCCACCAGGGAACGGCAAGGCCTCTGACCTGCGAAAACGCAAGTTAGGGGCCATTGTCGTTTCTCGCTGTTGTTGACCTTGCTTGCCCTTGGCTGCCCGTTCGATCGGGCACGCAGGGGGCACGCCGATCCCACCGGAGGAGCGGTATGCCTAACGACGACGAGATCATCCGGCTCGTGCAGGAGCGCGACAACCGGACGCAGGAGTACAGCGAGCGGGGCGGAAGCAAGATGGCCGCCGCCGCCGACACGCCGCCGCGGCCGTCGTCTCCGCCACCGCCTCCGCCGCCGTCCGGTGGTCAGCAAGACGACTAGGGCTAGCGCGTGCTGCCGTCCTCGCTGATCGGTCTCGTGCTGTTCCTGGTCCTACTCGCCCCAGGATTCGTGTACGTGCTGCGGCACGAGAAGCACGTAGCCGGCCGGCCCTTCTCCGCGTTCCGGGAGACACTGCGGGTCGTCTTCGTCAGCGTCGCATGCCTCTTACTTACGGGGCTGATCTTCACGTGGATGCGGTGGGCGTGGCCCGAGCGCACTCTGAACGTCCGAGGGCTGGTCCGGGACCCAGCAGAATTCGCCCGTGATCACCACGTCGAGCTCGCCTGGTGGTCCCTTGCCTTCATCTCGGCCGCGACCTTCGTGGCGGCTGTTGCCGCGGATCGTCGCGTCGTAGCGGGTGTCCGCTGGCTGGCAGCTCGGCGCCCCGTCCGGTGGCTTTCGGGATCAACCAGCACTCAGATCCGTCCCACCTCGCAGTGGGCCAGGGTGTTCGACCTCTATGAAGAGGACGACCCAGGACCGGTGCTGGTTGGGCTTCAGCTAGATGATGGGAGCTACCTGCGGGGCCGGCTCTGGGTGTTCAACCCTGCCTTTGAAGAGAACGAAGATCGGGAGCTGGTTCTCTCCCAGCCCTTAACCTTGACGCCGGCGAGGGGCCCCGAGCGTCCCTACCAGTCGCAGTTCGCAATTGTCTCCGCTCGCCACATCGTCAGGATGGACGTGGACCACCTGCCTAAGGGCTTCCGGTTCGATGGGCGCCCTGTCGGCGAGCAGGAAGCGGAGGGCCTTCCGCCGTCTGGTGAGAACAGTGCGGAGCAATGAGGCCTGAGATCCCTTGGGACAAGGTGGAATGGGGGACTGTGCCAGCTGGCGTCGGCTCGATCCTGACCGGCGTCTCCCTGCTCATCGCTGCCTTGGCTTACCGTCACGCGCGAGCTGATGCCCGGAAGAGTCAAGCCAAGCAGGTGTCTGCTTGGCTGGAAGGACTCGACAGCCGCAAAGGGTCGGTGCGCCTGGCTGCCAGGAACGCGAGCGACCTGCCCGTCTACCAGCTGACCATTCGCTCCGATGGCGTAGAGATCATCGACACGAAGTACCTTGCCGTGTTGGGGCCGGACGGCGATTGGGAGTCGAGTCAGGGTTACATGTACCTCGCACTTATTCAGGCATGGAAGAAGGCCGGGCCGGTTCCATACGCGGCCCAACCATCCATCTCCTTCCGAGACGCCGCAGGCCGCTGTTGGGAGCGGACGAGCGATGGTCGCCTGAAAGCCCGCAGATCTTGGTTGCACCAGCGGCGGTGGAAGAGGGAGTTCGCTGAGAAGATGGCGCCGCCCGCTGCGGTCGACCTTGACGACGATGACTAGAGCGGATCTCCTCGTCGGGCAGTCGGCAGACGTCCAGCCTCCCCGGACGGGGACAAGGTTAAGCGCCCTACCGGACGAGTCTCAATGACGGTTGTCAAGCGTCGGCCTGGACGCCAGCGACCGGACGGCCTGGGGTTTAGAAGAAGATCGCGGATGGCTGGTGGCGTGGGTGCGTCCCTGGTCAGCCTGTCCGTCGTCGTCCGTTGGTGTCGGCGCTTGGCGGCGGTCTTGGCTGTACCGATGGCTGTACAGTTGATCTATGGCGGCGGCTGAGAGAGGGAACACCGGGCGCTTCCGCGATCCGAGGTATTGGCTGGGCGGCTTGGCTGCTGGCGAGGTCTTCGTCCGCTGCCCACGCTGTGCAGAACGTGCCTCGGTCCTTCCTTGTCCCGAGGAACTGGCCGACGGTACTCGGCATGATGTTTGGCTGCGTCGTCGGCTTAGTTGTCTCGGGTGTGCGTACACGGACCTCTGGGAGGCTCCTCGCCTCGCAAACAACGCGCGCGCTTTCCCTGAGTTCTTGGGCCCGAATGACCCCTACTTCGGCCTGCCACTGTGGTTGTCGACCGAGTGCCGTGGGCGTGTGCTCTGGGCGTACAACGCAGAGCACCTGAACCTGCTGGAGGCGTACGTGTCCGCTGGGTTGCGGGAACGCGGCCAGCACATGGGAAGCCAGACCCTTGTTGAGCGCTTGCCAGCGTGGATCAAGGATGGCAGGCACCGCGCCGGGGTGCTGGACGCAATAGGGCAGCTTCGGGCGCTACTTGCCTGACCGCCGGCCAACGGCAGAAGTTGCAACAGCGATGGTGCGGCAGTGGTAGAGCGGATCTCCTCGTCGGGCAGTCTCCGACCTTCCAGCATCCCCGGACGGGGACAAGGTGGAGCGCCTCACCAGCCGAACGACCTTGGCCCCGCCCGGGGAGGCTGGTAGCCCTTGTGGTGCCCGGCGAGGGGATCCGCGGCTGATCTCTGAGGAGGGCCGGGGTTCGGGGCAGAGCCCCGAGGTCTTCAAAGGTCTGTCGTCAGCGTGGCCGGCCGGCCCGGCCGATGCCGGCCGGAGGTCGCCAGCAGGCCGGGGCCGGG
>NZ_JBFAMU010000008.1:0-35738 GCF_040656655.1 Micromonospora sp. NPDC049799 | reverse complement strand
CGCCGTACGCAGGGTCGAGGTCCGCGCCGACCGGGTCGTGCTGGACGGTGCGGTCACCGCCGCGGCGGTGGTCGGGGCGGACGGGGCCGGATCGGTGGTCCGGCGGGCGCTCGGGCATCCGGTGAACCCGGACCGTCACCTGGCGCTGGCCCTGCGGGGGTACGCGCCGGCCCGGCCCGGGCCACCCGAACAGCTCATCGTCACGTCGGCGCCACGCTGGCCGGCGTACGCCTGGTCGTTCCCCATCGGTGACGGCCGGGCGAACGTCGGGTACGGGGAGGTCCTGCGGGGTGAGCCGCTGACCCGGGCGCACCTGGTCGACCGGCTCACCGCGCTGCTGCCCGGCACCGACCCGGCCACGGTCACCGATCTACGCGCCCACCACCTGCCGCTGTCCACCCACCGTCCGGCGCCGGGTCGGGGTCGCGTGGCGCTCGCCGGTGACGCGCTCTCCCTCATCAACCCGTTCACCGGGGAGGGGATCTTCTACGCCCTGCTGTCCGGGGCGCTGGCCGGCGCGGCGGCGGCCCGTTCGCCCGAGCACGCCGGTCGGCGCTACAGCGACGCGTTGCGTCGTCGGCTCGGCGTACACCTGCGGCACAGCTCGACCGCGGCGTGGCTGGCCCGCCGGCGGTTGGTGGTGGACGCGGCGGTCCGGGCGGCCCGGCGTGACGACCGGGTCTACCGGACGGTGGTGGAGCTGGGGCTCGGTGACGGGCGGCTCGACGCCCGCACGCTGGGCATGATCGGCTTCGGACTCGCGACCCGGGATCGGCCTCCCCACCGATGATGCGCGACCCCGGTCGCTACGCTGCTAGGTGATGACTCTGCGGGACCTTGTCTACTCGGTGTACGAGCGACGGCTCACGGCGAAGCTCGCCGGCAAGCCGGTGCCCCGTCACGTCGGCGTGATGTGTGACGGAAACCGCCGGTGGGCCAGGGAGATGGGCTTCGTCGACCCCAACGACGGGCACCGGGTCGGCGCGGAGCGGATCAAGGAGCTGCTGCGCTGGTGCGACGCGGCCGGCGTGGGGCACGTGACCCTCTGGCTGCTCTCCACCGACAACCTCTCCCGGCCGGCGGCGGAGCTCGACCCGCTGCTCCAGATCATCGAGGACCTCACCACCGAGCTCGCCGAGGAGGGCAACCCCTGGCGGCTGCGCATGGTCGGTGCGCTCGACGTCCTGCCGGCGCACCACGCGGCGGCGCTGAAGGCGGCGGAGGAGCGCACCCAGGAGCGCAGCGGTGGCGCCCAGGTCAACATCGCGGTGGGGTACGGCGGCCGGCGGGAGATCGCCGACGCGGTGCGCTCGCTCCTGCACGAACACGCCCGGGCCGGCACCAGCATCGAGGAACTGGCCGAGGTGCTCGACGTCGACCACATCTCCGAGCACCTCTACACCCGGGGCCTGCCGGACCCGGACCTGATCATCCGGACCAGCGGCGAGCAGCGCCTGTCCGGGTTCATGCTCTGGCAGTCCGCGCACTCGGAGTTCTACTTCTGCGAACTCAACTGGCCGGACTTCCGGCACATCGACTTCCTCCGGGCGCTGCGCGCGTACGCCAACCGGCACCGCCGCTTCGGCAGCTGAGCCCGGCGGTGCCGGGACCGCGTCGGCCCCGGCGCCGGTCGGCTCAGGTCAGGCGGGGCAGGGCGGCGGTGAGGAAGTCACCCAGCGCGGCGGGGGAGTCGATGGTCAGGTCGGCCGCGTCGGCGACCTCCTGGCCGGTCTCCGGATTGGCGACGGCGACGCACACGCCGAAGAAGTTCGGATCGGCGGCGGCCCGCGCGCGCAGCGCCGCGAACGCCTTGATGTCGGAGACGTCGTCGCCGAAGTACCAGGCGGCCTCGGCGTCCCGGATCACCTCGTCGATCACCATGCCCTTGTCCCGGTCGACGGGGGGCTTCAGCTCCAGCACCATCCTCCCGGCCTGGACCCGCAGCCCGAGCCGCTCGGCCTGTGCCCGGCCCCACGCCTCGATCGTCCCGCCCAGCCGGGGAGCGGTGCGCCAGTGCAGTGCCACGGAGAGCCGCTTGAACTCGACCAGCGTGCCGGCGGGCAGCTCGGCCCGGGCCAGGTCGGCCAGCTCCGCCATGGTGGGCACCCAGGGCAACGCCGCCGGCTCGGTGACGGTCTCCCCGCCCGAGTGGCTGTGCTCCAGGCCGTAGAGGCCGTAGAGGTCGACGCCGCCAAGGCCGCCGAGGTGGTCGCGCAGGAACTCCACCGGTCGGGCGGAGACGATCGCCACCCGGCGGACGACCGGGGCGAGCGCCTCGATCGCGTCCAGCACCTTCGGTGCGGGCTGCACCGCGGTCGGGTCGTCGTCGACGGGCGCCAGCGTGCCGTCGAAGTCGAAGAAGAGCACGGTCCCCGCCGCGCGGGCGGCGGTTGTTCGCCAGGCGTGGTCGGCGTTCAACGGAGTCCCCGGCTGTTGGTTGCGCAGATTCAACGGCGGCACGCGCGACAGCGTACCCCGGGGATGGGGGCCCATTCCCGAGCGCGAAAGTGACGTCCGGCCGACGGTTCGGTCGGTGTGCGACGTCGGTGCAGGGTCAGCGTTCGGCGGCTCCGCGTCCGCGCCGGCCGAACGGCACCACGGCGGCTTCCTGGCCCTGGCTGAGCAGGTACCCCTCCACGAAGCCGCTGTTCCGGTCGCCGGTGTGCGTCTCGATCTCGTTGAGCCGCGCCACCAGGAACTCGGTGAGCGCGCTGACCCGGTCGTTGAGCCGGTCGTGCAGTTCGGCGACCACGGCCAGGACGACCGCGGTGCCGGCGGTGGTGAGCGCGAGGAGGTTGACGAGCAGGGGTAGTTCCCCGCCGTCGACCGCCAGCGTCACCGCGTTCCCGGTCGCGCACAGTGTCAGGGACACGGTGGCGACCACCACTGCCAACCACTTCAGGGTCATGGACAGACCCCTCCTTCTGTCCCGCAGGGCTGGATTCGGCCTTGTCCCGTCCCCCCGCCGATGACGAGCCCAAGCAGTACAAACGGACGCTAGCGCGCGGATTCGGGCCCGGGAGCGAAACGAATGAGTCTGACCTGCTGTTCTTTCGCCATCTGAGGAACTAGCTGGCTTCTTTACCTCGTTTTCGGACCTCGACCGGCAGAGTCGGCCGATATGCGAGGTAGCGAATGGTCTCGCGGATGTGGAACTTCTCCGCGTCGGACACCGTGGGGTCGACCAGGCGGCGCAGCAGTGCCTCCACGTCCGGGTCCATCGGTGGGGGCGGCGGGGCGGTGCGGGGGGAGGTCGCACGGTCCCAGCCCAGCGCGGCGAAGGCGATCGCCGGATTCAGGCCGAGGCCCTCGCAGAAGGCGACCACGCGCTCGGCCTCCGGGTCGCTGGCCCAGTCGCCGCGCACCCATCGGTTGATCGTCTGCCGGGACACGCCGGTGCGGCGCGACACCTCGGTGCCGCTCCAGGCCCGGGTGGCCCGTGCCTCGTCGAGCGCGCGGCGGACGAAGGTGGCGAAGGCGATCTTCCGTGCGTTGGCGGTCTCGGTCACCCCGCGACCGTAAGGCCAGGAGCCGGCGACCGGCTCCGGTGGCACGCGGGTGTCACGTGAACGAGACGTAGTTTTCGGTGCGCCGGTAAACGATTCGGCGGCCTTTCTGAGGGGTGTCACCTGGGTAGAATAGATGGCCGTAGGTGCGGGGGTAAGCGGACGAAAAGCTGATACTGTCACGCTCGTGGGACAATCTACGGTGTGTCACGTGCAGGAGACGATCAGTGCTCATATGCGTCACGCCAGTGGTCAGGAGGAGGTGCGGTGACCGAGCTCGCCACCCGTGCCCAGGCCTTCGGCCTGATCGCGGAGGGGGTCGCCGCCGGCCTGAGCGCGCCATGGCGCCTCTACCTGGCCCGGGGCTGTCGTTACCTCTCTCTCAGCGTCGGCGACCGTGCCGAGTGGAACGCCTGGCGTACCCACCTCGGCTGCCCGGAACTCAGCGTCCGGGTGTACGACGCGGGCGGCGAGATCCGTCGCTCCTCGGTCGCCGAGGTCGTCCTGGACTGCTGCCGGATCAGCGTCGAGCTGGTCGAGGAGGTCAGCACGGACGACCTGGACCGCCTCCTGGTGGTCGATCCGACCTCGGCCGAGCCGGAGGAACGATGACACGGCGCGCGCGGCGGACCGGAGTCGACGGATGAGCCCCTTCCTCGCGGTCTTTCTCGTCCTCGTGCTCGGCGCGACGAGTTACGCGGCGGGGCGGCTGCACGGGCAGCTCAGCTACCGCATCGGCTACCGCTTCGGCTACCGGCAGGGCTACTTCGACGGGGACCGGGGCGCGTGGAACCGGCGACGGCGCGACGCCCAGGCGGCCATCGCGTCCGCGCTCGCCGGCCCTCCCGTGGTCGAGACGACCACGAAGGCCGACCGGACCACCGGGGCCGCGGCGCGGGTCGGCACGACGTACACCGGGTCGTCCTTCACGACGTCGGACGCCCCGGTCGCCGGCCGGCACCCGGCCGGGACCCTGGTCCGGCGGACCGGTTGAGCCCGGCCGGCGGGTGACCCGAGAACCCGCCGGCCGTACTTACGACGCGGTGCGCCGTCCGCGGCGGATGCGCACCGTCGGGACCACGTCAGACCGGTGACGGGGGTCCCCACCGGCCGGGATGCGCGCAGGGGGCATGCATCCCGGCCGGTTCCGCCGTGCGTTCACACGCCGGACCCCGGAGATCCACGATCGCCCTCTAGCCGGGACGGGCGGACGCCGCTAGCGTCTAGGCATGGCGCGGGGTTGTCCCGGGCCAGCCGGCCCGCCCGGACCTGCGACCTCGCGCACGGGGTTTGCATCCGACCCCGTGTCCCCCCGGGCACCGGACGAGGCGGAACACGGGTGGCGGGTGCCCATCCGTCGGAGCAGGCCTGTGACGACTCGCCGTACCTCTGCCGGTGCCGACCAGACCCCGGCCGCGACTGCCACGACCCGCCGGACCACCCGCGGCCGCCGCGCCGCGGCCGCCGCGCCGGTCGAGACCCAGGAGCCCCGACCATCCGGCCAGGCATTCGTCCTGGACACCTCGGTCCTGCTCTCCGACCCGGCGGCCTTCCACCGGTTCGCCGAGCACGAGGTGGTGCTGCCGCTGGTGGTCATCACCGAGTTGGAGGGCAAGCGCCACCACCCCGAGCTGGGCTGGTTCGCCCGCCAGTCCCTGCGCCTCCTGGACGACCTGCGGGTCCTGAACGGCCGGCTGGACCGACCGGTTCCGGCCAACGACCAGGGCGGCACCCTGCGGGTCGAGCTGAACCACACCGACGACGGGGTGCTGCCGCCGGGTTTCCGCACCGAGTCCAACGACGCCCGGATCCTCTCGGTGGCGTTGAACCTCGCCGCCGAGGGACGTCAGGTCACCCTGGTCAGCAAGGACATGCCGCTGCGGGTCAAGGCCGCCTCGGTCGGCCTGCACGCCGACGAGTACCGGCACGGGCAGGCCAGCGACCCGACCTGGACGGGCATGTCCGAACTGGAGCTGAGCGAGGAGCAGATCAGCCGGCTGTACGGCGGTGAGGCGCTCGACCTGGACGAGGCGGCCGGGCTGCCCTGCCACACCGGCCTGGTGCTGCACTCCAGCCGGGGCTCGGCGCTCGGCCGGGTGCTGCCCGACAAGACGGTACGGCTGGTCCGCGGCGACCGGGAGGCGTTCGGCCTGCACGGCCGCTCGGCCGAGCAGCGGATCGCCCTCGACCTGCTGCTGGACGACTCGGTGGGCATCGTGTCCCTCGGTGGCCGGGCGGGCACCGGCAAGTCCGCTCTGGCGCTCTGCGCCGGCCTGGAGGCGGCCATGGAGCGCCGCCGGCACAAGAAGGTCATCGTGTTCCGCCCGCTGTACGCCGTCGGCGGTCAGGAACTGGGCTACCTGCCGGGTTCGGAGTCGGAGAAGATGTCGCCCTGGGCGCAGGCCGTCTTCGACACCCTCGGCGCGGTGGTGCACGAGAACGTGCTGGAAGAGGTGACCTCGCGCGGCCTGCTGGAGGTGCTGCCGCTCACCCACATCCGGGGGCGCAGCCTGCACGACGCCTTCGTGATCGTCGACGAGGCGCAGTCGCTGGAGCGCGGGGTGCTGTTGACGGTGCTCTCGCGGATCGGTCAGGGCTCGCGGGTGGTGCTCACGCACGACGTCGCCCAGCGGGACAACCTACGGGTCGGCCGGCACGACGGTGTCACGGCGGTGATCGAGGCGTTGAAGGGTCATCCGCTCTTCGCCCACGTCACCCTCACCCGTTCGGAGCGTTCTCCGATCGCCGCCATGGTGACGGATCTTCTGGAGGACAACTCGCTTTGATGACCGTTTAGACCGGCTTCATGCGCATAAATTGTGTGGCACAGATCACAATTCGATCTCTTGGTTTCCCAAGAGCCTCACTGTGCGCGATGGTGTCCCACGGCGCCCACGCACCAAAGAGATCGTTGGTGATCGTTCGTCACCCGGCGGACGGCATCGGTGACCACCGGTGCGTCGGCTGCGACCGGCAGGGTCGGGGCGCTCACGACACGGGGTCCTCCGCGGTTCCGCGTCGTGTGTCCGTGCCCCCGACGAAGGGACCACTTCGTGAGTCGGCTGTGGAGCCGGTTGGGCGCCCGCACGGCTGCTGTCGCGCTGCTCTCCGTGGGCGTTGCCGGCGGCTTCTACCTGGGCGACGACCGCGAGACCCGGCAGGACCCGACCGCACGGGTCGGTGTGGCGGCCGAGCAGGCCGTGAACGACCAGCAGACCGCCTCCGGCGTGCAGTCCGTCCAGCAGCGGACCACCGAGTACCACGCGAAGCTGCGGTCCGCCGCGGCAGCCGAGGCGGCCGCCGAGCGCGCGCGCCGGGCCAAGGCCGCCGCCGCGTCCCGGAAGAAGGCCGAGGAGGCCGCCGCCAAGGCCGCGGCGGCCGTCGAGGCCGAGGAGGAGAAGACCGTCAGCAAGCCGTACGACGGGCCGATTCCCGCCTCCTGCGCCGAGTTCAGCGGCAACCGGAAGATCGGCTGCGCCCTCATGCTCGAGAAGGGCTTCGCGATCGACCAGTTCCCGTGCCTGGACAAGCTCTGGGACAAGGAGAGCGGCTGGAACCACAAGGCCCGCAACCCCTCCTCTGGGGCGTACGGCATCCCGCAGGCGCTGCCCGGCAGCAAGATGGGCTCGGTCGCGGACGACTGGGAGACCAACCCGACCACCCAGATCACCTGGGGCCTCGGCTACATCGAGGGCCGGTACGGCACCCCGTGCAAGGCGTGGGCCCACTCGCAGGACGTGGGCTGGTACTGATCGGCGAGCGGCGGCGGGGCGTGTGGGAGTCCACACACCCCGCCGCCGTCGCCGGTACGCCGAAGGGCCGCCCGAGTGGCGGCTGTCGCCCACACCTGATAGCTCTTGACGGGTGACCCTGCTTCCGGGAAGCGGCGACCCGAACCGGTTCGGCACCGAGGCGTTCTACGCCGCGCTCGGCCGCGCCTTCGTCGCGATGTGCGCGGTCGTTCCGTTCCTCTTCCTCATCGAGGCCGTCGACCAGGGTCTGGCGTTCGGTCTCGACGCCGCGGCGG
This sequence comes from Micromonospora sp. NPDC049799, assembly GCF_040656655.1. NCBI lineage: Bacteria > Bacillati > Actinomycetota > Actinomycetes > Micromonosporales > Micromonosporaceae > Micromonospora > Micromonospora sp. NPDC049799. The sequence continues at coordinate 28,205 of NZ_JBFAMU010000008.1, read as the reverse complement.
GCATCATCCCGCAGCGCATCGAGGGGCTCGACGGCGTCTTCTTCTCGCCGTTCCTGCACCACGGGTTCGACCACCTCTACAGCAACAGCATCCCGCTGATCCTGCTCGGCACGTTCGTGCTCGCCGCCGGCGCCCGCCGGTTCCTGTGGTCGACCCTGATCATCGTCCTGGTCAGCGGCCTGGGCGTCTGGTTCACCGGCTCGTCCAACTCGATCGTGGTCGGGGCCAGCGGCGTCATCTTCGGCTACCTCGGCATCCTGCTCACCCGCGGCATCGTCGAGCGGAGCTGGTGGAACTTCGCCGTCTTCCTGCTGGTCGGTCTCCTCTACGGCTGGCAACTGGTCGGCATCCTCCCCACCGACGAGCGGATCTCCTGGCAGGGCCACCTCTTCGGGCTCCTCGGCGGGGTCGTGGCCGCCGTCCTCTTCCGGCGCCGCCGGCGGGACCTCGACGGGCCGTACCGCCCGGAGTCCACCCTGACGCTGCCCTGACGCCGGAGGCGGCCCGCCGCCGCGCGTGGGACGTCCTTGCCCGGTCGCCCCGGCCGCCCTACCGTCAGGGGCCACACGCGTTGGTCCGTGAGCGGAAAGCGGCGGTGGATGCATGCGCGAGGTTGACGTCGCGGTGATCGGGGCCGGCCCCGCCGGTCTGTTCGCCGCCTACTACGCCGGGTTCCGCGGGCTCTCCGTCGCGGTGGTCGACGCGCTGCCCGAGCCCGGCGGCCAGATCACCGCCATGTACCCGGAGAAGCTGATCCACGACGTGGCCGGCTTCCCCGCGGTCAAGGGGCGGGACCTGGTGGCCAACCTGGTCGCGCAGGCCGCACCGTACGACCCCTGCTACCTGCTCGGCACCCGGGCGGAGAAGCTGTCCTACGCCGACGGGCGACCGGTGCTCGGTCTGGCCGGCGGCGAGCAGCTGACCTGCGGCGCGCTGATCGTCACCGGTGGGCTGGGCAGCTTCACCCCCCGGCCGCTCCCGGTCGCGGAGCACTTCACGGGCACCGGGATCGTCTACTTCGTACCGCAGCCGGCCGAGCTCGCCGACCGGGACGTGCTGATCGTCGGGGGCGGTGACTCCGCCTTCGACTGGGCGTCCACCCTGCAGCCGCTGGCCCGCTCGGTGACCCTGGTACACCGCCGTGAGCGGTTCCGGGCGCACGCCGGCACGGTCGCGCGGGTGCTGGCCACGCCGGTGCGCGTGGTGGTGAACGCCGAGGTGACACGGCTGCACGGCGACGGCGCCGTCAGCGGCGCCGAGATCACCGTGCGCGGCGGTGCGGCCGAGCTGCTGCCGGTCGACACGGTGATCGCGGCGCTCGGCTTCACCGCCGATCTCGGGCCGCTGGCCGAGTGGGGGCTGCACCTGGACCGGCGGCACATCGTCGTCGACAGCGCCATGGCCACCAACCTTCCCCGGGTCTTCGCCGCCGGTGACATCACCGAGTACCCGGGCAAGGTGCGCCTGATCGCCACCGGCTTCGGCGAGGCGGCGACCGCCGTGAACAACGCGGCCGTGGCCATCGACCCGTCCGCGCACCTGTTCCCCGGGCACTCCTCCGACGGCACCTGAACGCCGCCCCTCCCGGCCCGATCAGGCCGGCAGGCCGATCAGGTCGGCCATCAGGGCGGTCTGGTGGTCGAAGTACTCGTCGCGGTGCGGCACCGCCCGGTTGAGCCGCCCGAACAGCTCGAAGCTGATCAGCCCGAAGAGGTGGGTCCAGCCGGCCATGCCCCGGGCGAGGAGCGACTCGGGCAGGCCGGGGAAGAGCGCGGCACCGATCACCGCCAGGTCCTCCCGGACCGGCTCGGGCAGGTCCTCGGCCGGCGGGTCGAGCCGCCCGGCGGCGAGCCCGTCGCGCAGGATGCCGACCAGGGTCACCGGCGGCCGTTGCGCCGGTTCGACGGTGGCGTCCGGTGCCGCGTACCCGGGCACCGGACTGCCGTAGAGCAGCGCGTACTCCGCCGGGTGGGCCAGCGCCCAGTCCCGGGCCGCGCGGCAGGCCGCGTGCCAGCGTCCGCGCAGGTCGAGCCGGTCGCGCCCGGCGTCCGCCGCCGCCACGGCGTCCCCCAGCGCGTCGTACGCCTCGATGATCAGCGCGGTGAGCAGCTCGTCGCGGCTCGGGAAGTAGCGGTAGATCGCCGACGAGACCATGCCCATGTCGCGGGCGACCGCCCGCAGGGACAGGTTGGCGCCGTCGGTGGAGAGGTGCCGCCGGGCCACCGCCTTGATCTCGTCGATCATCTCGGCGCGGACCCGGGCGCGGATGGAGGAAGCCGGCATGCCTCCACCCTGCCACGAGAGAGAGCGGACATCAAATTCGAGAGCAGTGCTCTTGACGCGGGGGCGTCGAGATGTCAAGCTCGTTGCGAGAGCGGTGCTCTCAAAAGATATCCCTGATCCGAAAGGTGATTCCTGATGTCCCTGCACGTCATCGTCGGCGCCGGTCCCGTCGGCACCGCCACCGCCCACCGCCTCACCACCGCCGGCGAGAAGGTCCGGCTCGTCACCCGGCGCGGCACCGGTCCCGACCTGCCGGGTGTCGAGCGGGTGGCCGCCGACGCGTCCGACGCCGACCACCTCATCGCACTCACCGACGGGGCCACGGCCCTCTACAACTGCGCCAATCCGGCGTACCACCGGTGGCCGATCGACTGGCCGCCGCTGGCCGGCGCGCTGCTCACCGCCGCCGAGCGCACCGGAGCGGTGCTCGCCACCGTGGGCAACCTCTACGGCTACGGGCCGGTCGACGGACCGATGACGGAGGACACCCCGCTCGCGGCGACCGGCGTCAAGGGGCGGGTCCGCAACGGGATGTGGGCCGACGCGCTGGCCGCCCACCGGGCCGGGCGGGCACGGGTCACCGAGGTGCGCGGCTCCGACTACCTGGGGGCCGGTGGCACCTCACTGCCGATGCTGATGCTGCCCGGGGTGCTCGCCGGGCGGCGGGTGGTGCTGCCCATCGACTTCGACGCCCCGCACACCTGGACGTACACCGACGACGTCGCCCGTACGCTCGTGGTGGCCGCCACCGACGAGCGGGCCTGGGGACGGGCCTGGCACGTGCCCAGCGCACCGGCCGTGTCGGCACGGCACCTGGCGACCCGGGCCGCGGCCCTGACCGGGGCGCCGGCACCGAAGCTCACCCGGCTGCCGTACGCGGGGCTGTGGCTGGGCGGGCTGGTCAACCCGTTCGCGCGCGAGCTGCGGGAGACCGCGTACCAGTTCGACCGGCCGTTCCTGATGGACTCCCGGCCCGCGACGGAGACCCTCGGCATCGCGCCGACCCCGGTCGACGACGCCCTCGCGGCCACGGTCACGTCCCTCGGCGGCGCGTCCGGCCGCTAGTTGTTAACCGGGGGCCCTTTCTCTACCGGAGGCGTTAAGAAGGGGCCCTTCCTTACCGCTTGCGGCGGCGACGAGGACGGCGACCAGGGTCAGCGCCGCGCCCGTCAGGGTGGCCGGGCCGGGGCGCGCGGCGGCGGTGGGCAGCGCCAGGTCGAGCAGGACCGCGCCGATGATCTGCCCGGCGATGGTGGCCAGGCCGAGCAGCAGTACGCCGGTGAAGCGGACGATGGCGGCGGCCAGGGCGATGAAGAGGATGCCGATCGGGCCGCCCAGGTACAGCCACGGCTCGTCCGGGACGTTGCCGGTCGGGCGGCCCCGGACCGCCACCTCCACGGCGAACGTGGCCAGCAGCGCCAGCGTGCCCACGGTGAAGTTGACCAGGGTGGCGGTGAGGGCGCTGCCGGCGGCGCCCCGGACCCGCCCGTTGACGGCCTGCTGCCAGGCGATGCCCACCCCGGCCAGCAGCGGGAGCACGGCCAGGGCCAGGGCGTCCGGGTCGCCGAGCCGGTCGCCCACGGCGAGGAGTACCGCCAGCACGGTGAGTGCCGCGCCGACCAGCCGGGCGGGGGTGACCGGCTGTCGGCCGAGGGGACCGACGCCGGCCCGGTCCACGAGCAGGCTGCTGCCGGACTGCCCGGCCACCACCGCCACGGTGAAGACGGCCACCCCGAGCGTCCCCACGGTCAGTCCCTGGGTGGCCACCAGGAACGCGCCGCACACCCCGCCCAGGCACTGCCAGGGCCGCAGCGTCCCCTCCCGGAGGGCGGCCCGCAGGGCGACCAGCCCCCGCCGGCCGCCCGGGGTGGCCGGGACCAGCACCAGCAGCACCAGCAGGCCGAGGCCGAACGAGACCACCGCGGCGGCGATCCCGTCGGCCAGCCGTACGCCCAGCTCGCCGTTGATCCGGGACTGCACGGCCACCGCGACCCCGGAGGCGACCGCCAGCCCGATGCCGGTGGCCCGCCGCGTGGTCGACAGGGTGGGGTGTGCCGTTGTCCCGGTCGCGCTCACTCCTGTTCGGCCAGCGGCCGACCGTCGAAGTCCACCGCCGAGTAGAGGGCCAGCTTCTCCAGGCGGTGGTACGAGTCGATCACCCGGATGGTGCCGCTCTTGGACCGCATCACGATCGACTGCGTGTACGCCCCACCGGCGCGGTAGCGCACACCACGCAGCAGGTCGCCGGAGGTGACCCCGGTCGCCACGAAGAAGCAGTTGTCCCCGGTGACCAGGTCGTCGGTGCCCAGCACCCGGTCCAGGTCGTGCCCGGCCGCCAGCGCCTTCTCCCGCTCCTCGGGGTCGCGCGGCCAGAGCTTGGCCTGCATCGCCCCGCCCATGCACTTGAGGGCGCAGGCGGAGATGATGCCCTCCGGCGTACCGCCGATGCCCATCAGGACGTCGACGTCGGATTCGCCCCGGGCGGCGGCGATCGAGCCGGCGATGTCGCCGTCGGAGATGAACCGGATACCCGCTCCGGTGCGCCGGATCTGCTTGACCAGGTCCTCGTGGCGGGAGCGGTCCAGGACGCAGACCGTGACCTCGGAGACGTCGGTGCCCTTGACCTTGGCGATCCGGCGGATGTTCTCCGCCGGGCCGGCGTTGATGTCGATCACGTCGGCGTAGGCCGGGCCGACGGCGAGCTTCTCCATGTAGAAGACGGCGCTCGGGTCGAACATCGCGCCCCGCTCGGAGACGGCGAGCACGGCGAGAGCGTTCGGCATCCCCTTGCTCATCAGCGTGGTGCCGTCGACCGGGTCGACCGCGACGTCCACCTCCGGGCCGGTGCCGTCGCCGACCTCCTCGCCGTTGAAGAGCATCGGGGCGTTGTCCTTCTCGCCCTCCCCGATCACGACGATGCCGCGCATCTGGATCGAGTTGATCAGCTTACGCATGGCGTCGACGGCCGCGCCGTCGCCGCCCTCCTTGTCGCCGCGGCCGACCCAGCGGCCGGCGGCCATCGCCGCCGCCTCGGTGACCCGGACGAGGTCGAGGGCAAGGTTGCGGTCAAGATCCTGTGGGATGCGCGTCCTGGTGTTCGTCGTCATGACGGCTCCTCCTCGCGGCGTTGCGGGGTGGACCGGCAGTGTGCGGCGTCGCCGCTGCCGGCTTTGTCGCTGATCCTCACACGATGACGGACCCGGCGCGGTGCCGGGGCGGTGATGGCCCGGATACGCCACATCCGGCGGCTGCGAAGATGGCGGGGTGGAACCCGCACAGCCCGCTGACCGCGTACCCGCCGACCAGACGCCACCGGACGGCCAGCCGCCGGTGGCCCCCAGCCGCTCCGGCCCCGCCGAGCCGGCCGTACCCGCCGGGGAACCGGCACTGGTCGAGCCCGCCGGCCCGCCCACGGCCGCGCCCACCGACGCCGGGGCCGAGACCGGGGAGCGGCCGGCGCCGCCGGCCTCGAGGGAGGCCGCCCGGTCGGAGCGGTCGCCCAAGGACATGGCCGTCTCGCTGCTGGTGCTGCTGGTCCCGATCGCGCTGCTGCTCGCGTTCTACCGGGGCTTCCTCGGCGGCGACCAGCCGACGACGGTCGACCCGGCGCCGGCGATCGAGTCCGCCCGGGCCGCCGACGCCTTCCCGGTCTCCGAGCCACGCGGACTGGGGGACGGCTGGCGCACGGTCAACGCGACCTTCCAGACCGTCGAGGGAGGCGCCACCCTGCGGATCGGCTACCTGACGCCCGAGGGTCGCGCGGTGCAGGTCGTGCAGAGCAGCGTCCCACCGGAACGGCTGCTGCCGGTCGAACTGACCGACGAGGGGCAGCCGCAGGGACAGGCCGACCTGGACGGACGGACCTGGCAGCGGTACACGGCGCGGGGCAACGAGCAGGCGCTGGTGCTGCTGGAACCGACCCGGACGGTGATCGTGATCGGCGACGCGCGGGACAACGAGCTGCGGGCGTTGGCGGGGGCGCTCGGCTAGGCCCGTGCCCCCCAGGCGTCGGAGGTATCCGTTAGGCTGCCCCGGCTCGTGCCCGGCCGGTACCTCCCGGCCTGGTGTTGCCTGTTTGTGAAGAGAGACAACTGTGAACATTCGACGGTGGACCGTCGGCGTCCTCGCCGCCGCCCTGTTCCTGCCCGGCGTGGCGGCGTGCAACTCCGAGTCGGCCGAGCCGACCGCCGCCGCCTCCTCCGCTCCGGCCGACCCGAAGGAGGCGCTACGCGCCTCCACCAAGGAGCTCGCCGCGGGCAACTTCACCTTCACCATGGCCGGTGACGGCCTCACCGGTAAGGGTCTGGTGCACAAGCCCAGCAACAGCGTCCAGTTCGACATGGCCTTCGACGACGGCTCCGGCTCGTCGATGGCCATGGAGATGGTCATGATCGAGAAAGACAGCTGGGTGCGGATCGACTTCGGCGAGCTGGCCGAGTCCGTGCCGCAGTTCGCCAAGCTCAAGGACAAGTTCCAGCACATCGACCAGTCCAAGATCAAGGACTCGGACGCCCTCGCCGTGAACCTGGAGAACCCGGACCCGGCCGGTGCCGAGGAGCTGTTCAAGGCCGTCACGGACGTGCAGAAGACCGGTGAGAACACCTACACCGGCAAGCTGGACGCCTCCGGCGTGACCGACGCCGGCGCCATCGACAGCGACCTGGTCAAGGCCCTGGGCGACCAGGCCAAGGCGCTGCCGTTCACCGCCAAGCTGGACGACCAGGGTCGCCTCGTCGAGCTGGCGATCCCGATCCCGGCCGCCGGCGAGACCAAGGCGCACGAGATCAAGGTCACCTACGCCGACTACGGCAAGGCCACCGCCGCGCAGAAGCCGCCGGCGGACAAGGTCATCGAGGCGTCCCCCGAGACGTACGAGATGTTCCAGTAGGACCGACCACGAGAAAGGGGGCGGCCGGCCGGCCGCCCCCTTTCTCGTGCCGGTGCGGGTCCCCCTGGCGAGGGAACCGGACGAACCGGTGATTGTGCGGCGTGACGGCAGGGAACTAGGTACGTGCGACCCGACCGGCGCTGCCACGGCGAACGGACGGCGCTCGTGCGGCGCAGCCGACAGCTGCTGCGTCGCCCGGTTTCCGGCCGCCACCCCGGCGCGTCGGGTGACCCCCACGGGAGACACAGATGACTGTTCGACGCCTGAGCGCCGGCCTGGTGGCCGCCGCGTTGTTCACGCCCGGCCTCGTCGCCTGCAACGCCGCCGGGACCCCGCAGGCCGGCTCCTCCGCCAGCCCGACCGCCTCCGCGTCCGGCACCGGCGCGCCGGTGTCCAGCGACGCCAAGCAGGCCCTGCTCGACTCGACGCGCGAGATCAGCAACGGCAACTTCCGGTTCACCATGTCCGGCGCCGGCTCCACCGCCGAGGGGCAGGTGCACGAGCCCAGCCAGAGCGCCGAGATGCGGGTGAGCATCGGTGAGCCCACCGACGACCTGTCGATGAAGCTCGACCTGATCCACGCCAAGCCGGACAGCTGGGTCAAGCTGGAGCTGGGCGGGAAGACCGCCTCCAGCGTGCCGGGCGTGCAGAAGCTGAACCTCGGCAAGTACCAGCACCTCGACCAGACCCGGATCAAGGGCAACCGCAACCTGGGCTTCGACTTCGACCAGGTCGACCCGGCCGGCAGCGCCGTGCTCACGCAGGGCATCACTGAGGTCCGCGAGACCGGCGCCGGCACGTACGCCGGCACGCTGGACGTGTCGAAGGCGGCCGACGCCGGTTCGGTCGACCCGACCGTGGTCACCGCGCTCGGCCCGCAGGCCAAGTCGGTGCCGTTCACCGCGAAGCTGGACCCGCAGGGGCGGCTCAACGAGATGGTCGTCCAGATCCCGGCCGCCGGTCAGACCGCCGCCCAGGAGATCCGGATCACCTACTCGGACTACGGCAACGCCACCGCCGCCCAGAAGCCGCCGGCGGACCAGGTCGTCGAGGCGCCGGCCGAGCTGTACAACCTCTTCAACTGACCCGACGGGCGGGCGGGGGGGCTCCGGCCACCCGCCCGCATCCGTGGCTGCGCCGGTCCGGTCGTCCCGTGGCTGCGCCGGTCCGGTCGTCCCGTGGCTGCGCTGGTCCGGTCGTCCCCGTCGCTGCCGGCTCGGAGGGGGACGGGTCAGGACTCGCCGTTCTGCCGGGCCGCGTCGATGCGGGCGCGGGCCCCGTCGAGCCACTGCTGACAGATCTCGGCCAGCTTCTCGCCGCGCTCCCAGAGCGCCAGCGACTCCTCCAGCGTGGTCCCGCCGGCCTCCAGCCGCTCCACCACCGAGGCCAGCTCGGCGCGGGCCTGCTCGTAGCTGGGCCGGTCGTCCTTCGTCTCGTCAGTCATCACACCCATCCCACCACACCGGCCGGACGCCGCCGGCGTCCGCTCACCGGCGTCCGCTGACCGGCGTCCATGATCGTGCTTGATCCGGGAAGTAGTGGCATCGACGCCGCAGGGAGGCCACTACTTCGTGGATCCAGCGCGATCATGGGCGTCGGGCGCGGGGCGCCGCGCGTCGGGCTTTCAGCCGTCGACGGTCGCGGCCAGTTCCCCGTCGGCGAGGCGTACGCGCAGCGGGTCGCCCTTGGCGACCTCGGACGCCGCACGGACCACGTGGCCGTCGGCGCGCTGCACGATCGCGTACCCCCGGTCGAGGGTCGCCGCGGGGGAGAGCGCGCGGAGCCGGGCGAGAGTGTGCCGCAGGTCCTCGCCGCCGGCGGTCAGCCGGTGGTCCAGGCACCGGTCCGCCCGCTGGCGCAGTGCGGCCAGATCGGTGGCCCGCTGGTCGACCATCACCTGCGGTCGCGACAGCACGGGACGGGAGCGGAGCAGGTCGAGGCGGTGCGACTCCCGGTCCACAAGGTTGCGGACCGCGCGTTCCAGCCGGGACCGGGCCTGCCGGATGAGGCGTACCTCCTCGGTGAGGTCCGGGACGATCCGCTTGGCCGCGTCGGTGGGGGTGGACGCGCGTACGTCCGCGACGTAGTCCAGCAGCGGCGCGTCGGTCTCGTGACCGATCGCGCTGACCACCGGCGTACGGCAGGCGAAGACGGCCCGGCACAGCGCCTCGTCGGAGAAGGGCAGCAGGTCCTCGATGCTGCCGCCGCCCCGGGCGATGACGATGACGTCGATGGTCGGGTCGGCGTCGAGCACCTTGAGCGCGTCCATGATCTGTGGGACCGCGCCCGAGCCCTGCACCGCCACGTTGACCGTGCGGAACTCCACCGCGGGCCAGCGCCGCCGGGCGTTGGTGAGCACGTCCCGTTCCGCGGCCGAGGCGCGACCGGTGATCAGCCCGATCCGCTGGGGCAGGAACGGCGGCCGGCGCTTGCGCGCCCGGTCGAACAGCCCCTCGGCGGCCAGCAGCTTCTTCAGCTTCTCCAGGCGGGCCAGCAGCTCACCCAGCCCCACCTGGCGGATCTCGTCGGCGCGCAGGCTGAGGGTGCCCCGGGCGGCGTAGAACTCCGGCTTGGCGTGCAGCACCACCCGGGCGCCCTCACGCAGCTCCGGCGCCCCGGCGTCGAGCACGTCGCGGTTCGTGGTGACGGTGAGGCTCAGGTCCGCCGAGGGGTCCCGCAGAGTCAGGAAGACGGTGGTGGCGCCGGGGCGGCGGCTGATCTGCGCCACCTGCCCGTCCACCCACACCCAGCCAAGCCGGGCGATCCAGGCCCCCACCTTCTGGCTGACCACCCGGACCGGCCACGGCTCCTCGGAGGTACTGCGCGGGACGTCGGTCACCCGCCCACCCTATGCCGGCACGCTGTGGCGACGGTCGCAGCCGCTGCCCCCTCCGGAGCCGGCACGTACGATGGGCGGGTGACTCAGGCTGAGGCGACCCCCCGGACCGGCAAGCGCGTGCTCCTGGCGAAGCCCCGCGGCTACTGTGCGGGCGTCGACCGCGCGGTGCAGACCGTCGAGGAGGCGCTCAAGCTCTACGGCGCCCCGATCTACGTGCGTAAGCAGATCGTGCACAACAAGCACGTGGTGCAGACCCTGGAGGCCCAGGGCGCCATCTTCGTGGAGGAGAACGAGGAGGTGCCGGAGGGCGCCACCGTCATCTTCTCCGCCCACGGCGTCGCGCCCGAGGTGTACGAGCAGGCGAAGGAGCGGTCGCTCAAGGCGATCGACGCCACCTGTCCGCTGGTGACCAAGGTGCACCAGGAGGCGAAGCGGTTCGCCGCCGAGGACTACGACATCCTGCTCATCGGGCACGAGGGGCACGAGGAGGTCATCGGCACCTCCGGCGAGGCCCCCGAGCACATCCAGCTCGTCGACGGTCCCGAGGACGCCGACCGGATCACCGTCCGCGACCCGAACAAGGTCGTCTGGCTCTCCCAGACCACCCTGTCGGTCGACGAGACGCTGGAGACCGTCGCCCGGCTCAAGAAGCGCCTGCCGATGCTCCAGTCGCCGCCCAGCGACGACATCTGCTACGCCACCTCCAACCGTCAGCACGTGATGAAGGAGATCGCGCCGGAGTGCGACGTGGTGATCGTCGTCGGGTCGCGCAACTCCTCCAACTCGGTCCGGCTCGTCGAGGTCGCCCTGGACGCCGGTGCCCGCGCCGGCCACCTGGTCGACTTCGCCCACGAGATCGACGACGCGTGGCTGGAGGGGGCGACCACGGTCGGCCTGACCTCCGGCGCCAGCGTCCCGGACGAGTTGGTGCAGGACGTGCTGGCGTACCTGGCCGCGCGCGGCTTCGCCGACGTCGACGAGGTGGTCACCGCGAACGAGCGGCTCACCTTCTCGCTCCCGCAGGAGCTGAAGCGGGACATGAAGGCCGCGGCGGCGCGCGGCTGACGACGGGAACGGCATCCGCCCCGCACACGTCAGAGACGGTATGAGGAACCTTCGGCTCGCCGTCCCCGCGCTGGCCGTCTGCATGGCGCTGAGCGCCTGCGGCGGCCAGGGCGGCGGCGACGGCACCCCCACCCCGACCCCGACGGGAGCCCAGCCGGTGACCAGCGCACCCTCGCCCGACCCGACCGCCTCGGAGGTCCCGTCGACCGGGCCCACCCCACCCCCGCCGACCGCCCTGCCCCCGAGCCCGAAGCCGGGCGGGCCGACCAAGCCCCCGCCGGTCGGAGCCACCGAGCTCACCGGCACCGTCACGGCCGGTGTGGAACCGAACTGCGTGCTCCTCGACAACTTCCTGCTGATCGGCGGTCCGCGTGACGTGCTGACCCCCGGCACGAGGGTCACCGTCTCCGGCCGGGTGCAGCCCGACATGATGACCACCTGCCAGCAGGGCACCCCGTTCCTGGTGGAGAGTGCCCGCCGGTCCTGACCGGTCCCACCCACGACGGCAGGAGGCCCGCCCCCCGGACGGGGAGCGGGCCTCTGCTCGTGCTGGCCGCCGGTCAGTTGACCGCGCGGACCACCACGTCGCCGCTGCCGATCAGGATGTTCGTGTCGGTGCGGACCTGGACGTTGCCGTAGAGCACCCGGCCCTCGGCCGGCGCCACCTTCGCGGTGACCGTGCCGGGGACCGTCCAGGTCGCGCCACTGGCCCGCAGCGCGTTGGCGTCGGTCACCGCCACCGACCCGAAGGCCGGGTTGGTGAAGACGTCGATGTACCGGTAGGACGTCGACCCGGCCGGCACCGCGTAGCCCTCGACGCGGACCTTCCAGGCACCCGCCGCCGGGTTCGCCACGGTCACCGACTCCTCCGAGTCGCCGTCCGCGCTCTGCCCCGCCGCCACACAGGTGCCGGAGGTGCAGTTGAGCAGGTACAGGTCGAGGTCGGCACCCGGGTCGGAGGTGCCGCCGATGGTCGCCCGGAGCTGGGTCGAGCCCGGGGTGACCGTCAGGTCGTACTCCTTGGTCTCCAGGTTGGCGATGGTGAACGGACCCTGCCGGGCGCTGCCCAGCGTGGTGCCGGTCGCCCGACCGGTGAACGAGCCCAGCGTGCTGGTCAGGGTGTACGACCGGTCGACCGGCACGTTCGCCGTGGCGGCGGCGATGTCGTCCGGGTTCGGGGTGACGGTGGCACCGAGCACCGAGGCGGTCAGGGTGAAGGGCGTCCACGCCGCGTCGGAGGTGCGCCGACCGTCCACCGTGATCTCCCAGACGCCGGTGAACGGGTCGGAGACCGTCCGGCTGTTCGGCGAACCGGTGGCGCAGGCCCCGGCCGCCGGGACGTAGCAGGAGGTCGACGCGTTGCTGTCGATCCCCAGCCCGTACGGGTGGAAGCGGAGGAACCGGGCCTGGCCGGTGCCCGCCGCGCCGGTCGGGCCGGCGAAGTCCACCTTCAGCGCCGGGGTGCCGGCCGGCACCCGGACGAAGTAGTGCAGGGACTGGTTGCGGCCGACCGTGCCCTCGATGCTCACCTGGTGGTTCGCCGACGCCTCGAAGGTGTACGGGGCGATGACGGTGTTCAGGGTCTGGTGGTCGACGCCGGCAGTGGCCGGGTCGTCGAGCCGCAGGACCGCCGAGTGGGCGCCCGGCGTCGCCGGGTTCACCCGCACCGCCACGGTGACCGGCTTGTTCAGCGGCAGCGACACCGACGACGGCGCGGAGAAGGTGCCGTCGTTGCCCACCCAGGTCAGGTTGTAGGTGATCGCCTTCGACCCGCCGCTGGTGCGGGTGAAGGTGTAGGTGCGGGTGTAGGCGGTACCGGTGGTCACGCCCTCCCGGTCGTAGATGCCGACGCCCACGCCCGGCTTCGCGAGGAACCCGGACAGGACGGTGTTGACCGCCACCGACGAGCTGATGTCGACCGGCTTGAGGTTGGTGCGCAGCAGCTCGTACGCGCCCTTGACGTCGATCAGGCCGGCGCCCTGCTCGTACGCGCCGGTGTTGTCGATGAACCGCGCCGAGGACATCAGGGCCTGCCGGATCTGCGCCGGCCGGGCCTGGAAGCCCTCCGCCTTGGCGGCGCCGACCAGCAGCGCGCCGACACCGGCGGCCTGCGGGGCGGCCATCGACGTGCCGTTGAACATGGCGTAGCCCGGGGGCAGCGTGTAGGTGCCCGGGACCGGGCCGCCCAACTGCCAGGTGGGCACGGTGGAGATGGCCGAACCCGGTGCGATCACGTTCGGCTTGAAGCCGCCGTCCTCACGCGGGCCGCGCGAGCTGTAGTAGTGCAGGCTCTCCGCGTACGGGGAGCTGGAGCCGTAGTTCGACCGCCAGGTGGCGTCGGTGATGTACGACCCGACGCTGACCACGTTCTCGGCCACCGACGGGTCGCCGACGGTGTTGGTGCCCGGCCCGCTGTTGCCGGCCGAGAAGAACATCTGGACCTCGTACTGCTCGATGAGGCGGTTGTAGAGCACGGCGCGGGTGTTGTTGCCGTCGTTGAGGGCGGGCAGGCCACCGATCGACATGTTGATGACGTCGGCGTCGGCCTGCTTGGCCGCGTAGATCATGCCCTCGATGAGGGCGTGCGCGGTGCAGCCGCCGACGAAGAGGCAGGTCCGGACGGAGATCAGCTTGGCGCCCGGAGCGGCGCCGGTCATCGCGCCGCCGAACATGCCGTTGGCGGCCACGATGCCGGCCACGTGGGAGCCGTGCGCACCGGAGACGATGCCGATGTTGACGAACTTGCCCTTGCCGTCGACCTGCACGACGAAGGGCATCGACTCGGCGACGGCGGTCGCCGGGTTGTCGCTGCCGAAGGTGCCGACGTCGTTGCGGACCTTGTAGTCGGTCATCGCGGTCTGGTCGGCGAAGGAGCCGTCCTGGTCGGTGTCGACCCACACGGTGGACTCGCCGTCCCACAGGACGCCGAAGACGCCGCTGCTGCCCGTCGGGTTGCCGTCACGGTTGACGTCGTTGCCGACCTCGCCGCCGAGGTTGGGGTTGCGCTCGTCGAAGGTGCCGAAGCGGTACGCGCCGGTGCCCGGGGCGGTCCAGCTGCGGCCGCCGGCGGTGAAGGTCGGGCCGGAGACGTTGGCCGACATGCTGATCCAGGTCGGGTCGCCGTCGTCGGTGGGGTGGGTCGCGGTGACCCAGTCGACGACCTTGCGCTCGCCGGTGGTGGTCTTCTGCAGCGCCGGGTGCCCGAGGTCGACGCCGGTGTCGATGATGGCGACGGTGGTGCCGCGACCGTCCTGGGTGGGGTTCGCCGCGGTGAAACCGGCCGCGCCGGTGTCCCCGATCGGCATGTACGGGTTGTCGGCGGGGGTGCCGGCACCGGGGGCGGGCTGCGGAGCGGGTGCCTCCGAGCCGTCCGGGCGCGGGTCGGGCAGCTCGACGGGGGCGTCGACCTCGACCGTCTGCACGCCGGTCAGCTTCGCGACCCGGTCGGCCTTGTCGACGGCCACGCTCGCCCGCAGGTAGCCGAGGTCGTCGTCGCGGTAGCGGACGTCGGCGCCGAGGGCGGCGAGACCGTCGGCGACGGCACGGGCCTGACCGGCCTTCGCGGCGATGAGGACAGTGACGTCCTTACGGCCGGCGGCGCGTGCCTCGGCCAGCCGGTCGATGTCGGTGGGGCTCCAACCGGCGGTGGCGCTCTTGACGGCGTTCACCTCGGTGGACTGGCCGGCGACGGCGGGGTTGGCCGAGCCGGTCAGGGTCAGGGCGCCGGCAGCCAGTGCCGACGCCAGGAGCGCGGCCGAGGTCCGGCCGCGCCGACTGTGGGGGTTTGTCACGTCTCTTCCTCCGGGGGAGAGCAAGGGTTGCGGGGCGTACCCGGCGACGGACGTGAGACACACCACGTCGCCACTCATTCAGCGACAACTATGACGCTTCTGTTACGCCTGACGAGCCCCTCCGTAACATCAAGCTGAATGATTGCCATGCGGCAATGAACGGCCACGGCAGACACCTCGATCGGACGACCCCGCTCGTACGGACGGGCGACGCGCCGGCGGTTCCCCCGGACGTGCGGGAGCCCGCCCCCAAGGTTCGGGGACGGGCTCCGGCGGGTGTTACGGGCGGATCAGTTCACGGCGCCGATGGAGACCGCGCCGCGGCCGACGACCGCGCCTTCCGTGGTCACCACGGCCAGCTCGCCGTACAGCTTCCGGCCGGCGGCCGGGGTGGACAGGGCGGTCACCGTGCCGGTGAGGGTCGCGGTGTCGCCGTTGGCCAGGGTGAGCGGGGTGGCCGGGGTCGCCAGCGTGCCCAGCGCCGCCGCCGAGAACGAGTCCCGGTAGTCGTACGCCGTGCTGCCGCCGGCACCGTCCACCGCGTAGCCGTCGACGACGACGCGGTAGGTGCCCGGGGTGGGGTTGGCGATGGTCACCGCCTCCTCCGAGTCGCCGTCGGCGGACCGCCCGACGAGGGTGCTGCCCCGGAAGACGTCCAGGTCCAGGTCGGCGCTGGCGTTGGCCGGGTTGCCGATCCGGGCGGTGAACCGCGAAGCGCCCGCCGGCACCTCGACCACGTACTCCTGCGACGCGCCCTCGGCGATGGTCGGCCGCTCGTCGTGAACGCTGGAGAGCGGACCACCCTGACCGGCCACCGAGACCGGACCGAAGGTGTTGGTCAGGTTCCAGGTCACCGGGGTCGGCTCACCGGCGTCGACCGCCGGCAGCTCGACCACGGCCGGCTCGACCGCGACGCCCTGGATCCGGGCCGTGAGCTGGAACGGGTTGTTCAGTGCCGGGGAGGTGCGACGCGACTCGACCTCGATCTCCCAGACGCCCGGGATCGGGTTCTGGTAGTCCCGCTCCTGTGGCTTGCAGGCGTTGGCGTCGGAGAAGTTGGTGTAGCAGACCAGGCTGGAGGTGCTCTCCACCGGAACGCCGTACGGGTTGAAGGCGATGAAGCGGGTCTGCGAACCGGTGGCGATGCCGGACAGGTTCACCTGCAGCGCACCGGTGCCCGGCGGCACGGTCACGAAGTACGACGTGAAGCCGTTGCGGTCCACCGAGCCCCGGGTCGAGAGCGCGTAGTCCGGCTCACGGGTGTCGGTGGATGCGACCACCACGAGCGAGACCTCGAAGTCGACCGTGTTGGTCGCCGGGTCGTCGACCAGCATCAGGGCGCCATGCGCCCCGGCCGTCTTCGGCTTGGCCTTGACGGTGACGGTGACGGCCTTGTTCAGCGGCAGCCAGACCACCTTCGGGGCGGTGAAGGTGCCGTCGTTGCCCCGCAGCGTGATGTTGTGCTTCACGCCCCGGGCCGGACCGCTGGTGCGGGTGAGCGTGACCTGGTAGGTCTTGCTCTGGCCGACCGTCTGGCCGCCCTCGGCCGACGCGCAGCGGTTGTAGACGCCCGCGCCCCGGTTCGGGGTGGCCAGCTGCTCCGACAGCACCGTGCAGACCGGGGCCTCGGAGGTGTACGAGCGGGTCTCGACACCCTTGCGCAGCAGGTTCCAGGCGCCCGGCACGTTGACCATGCCGTAGCCCTGGCCGTACGTCGGAACGCCCGCGATCGGCTTGGCCGAGCTGTACATCGCCCGGCGCAGCGCGGCCGGGGTGACGCCCTTGTCGGTCGCCTTGGCGGCCGACAACAGCAGCGCGGCGGCGCCGGCGGCCTGCGGAGAGGCCATCGACGTGCCGTTCAGCATGCCGTAGCCGGGGGGCAGGCCGTAGCCGGCCTCGGCGACGGGACCGCCGGGCTGCCACACCGGGATGGTGGAGATGGCCGAGCCCGGGGCCGCGATGTTCGGCTTGAACCCGCCGTCCTCACGCGGGCCGCGCGAGGAGAAGTTGAACAGCGCGTTCTTCGCCCGCACCACCGAGCCGTAGTTGGCCAGCCAGGTGTCCTTGCTGATGCTGGCCGCAGTGCTGATCACGTTGGCGGCCACCGACGGGTCGCCGACGGTGTTCAGGCCCGGGCCGCTGTTGCCGGCCGAGATGACCAGCTGCACGCCGTACGTGGTGATCAGGTCGTTGTACAGATCCGCGCGGGCGTTGTTGCCGTCGTTCAACGCCGGCAGACCACCGATCGACATGTTGACCACGTCGACCTTGCGGTTGATCACCAGATCGGCCATGCCGGTCGTGAGGGCCGAGTAGGTGCAGCCGCCACCCCAGGTGCAGGCACGGGAGGAGACCAGCTTGGCGCCGGGCGCGGCCCCGTCGAAGACGTCGTTGCCCAGCATGTCGTTGGCGGCGGTGATGCCCGCGACGTGGCTGCCGTGCGCGTCCTCGACGATGCCGATGTTGACGAAGTCGGCCGGCCCGGAGCTGGTCGGCACGTCCTCGCGGTACTCGACCACGAACGGCATCTGGTCCCGGACCTCGGTCGCCGGGTTGTCGGTGCCGAAGTGCCCGACGTCGAACTTCTCCTTGTAGGGCCGCATCAGGGCCTCGTCGGTGAAGTCGTTGTTCTGGTTGACGTCGACCCAGATGTCGTGGGTGGCGGGGTTGTAGAGCACGCCCCACACGTCGGTGGTGTCGCCGTCCCGGTTGACGTCGCCGCCCGGCTCGCTGCCGGCCGTGATCGACTCCCGGAAGGTGCTGAAGCGGTAGGTCCCCGCCGGAGCGGTCCAGGTGGCGCCCTCAGCGCTGAAGGACGGGCCGGTCACCCCGCTGTCCATCTTGAGCCAGGTGGCGTCCTCGAGCGGGTTCGTGGCGGTGACCCAGTCGACGATCTTGCGCTCGCCGGTGGTGGTCGTCTGGAGAGCCGGGTGGTCCAGGTCCACACCGGAGTCCATGATGCCGATGGTGACGCCCCGACCGTCCCACTCCGGGTGCTGCTCCACGAAGCGGACGGCACCGGTCTCGTTGGTCGGCATGTAGGGGTTGGCGGCGCGGGTGGCGTCGCTCGGGCCGGACAGGGTCGCCGACTGCTTCGCCGCCTTCTGCCCGGAGGGTGCGGCCTCCGGCTTCGGGTCCGGCCGCTGGATCTTCTCGTCCAGGTCGACCGCGGAGACGCCGGGCAGCATGGCCGCCTTGACGACCTTGTCGGTGGGCACCTTGGCCAGGACGTAGCCGATGGTGTCGTACCGCTCGGTGACGGCGGCGCCGAGGCCCTTCAGGTCCTCGGCGACGTCCTTGGCCTCACCCTTGTCGGTTGCGACGATCAGGGTGACGGTGGGGGCCTTCTCGGCCTCGGCCTCGGCGAGCAGCTTGGCGTCGTGCGATCCCAGCACCTCGACCGGGGTGGCCGGTGCGGTGTCGGGTGCGGAAGGTGCGGCGCTCGCGGTTGCGGCACCGCCCGCGACGGTCACGGCGCTTGCCGCCATGACCGACGCGAAGAGCGCGGCGGAGGTACGCCGGCTCAGGTTTCGGGGTTTGCTCACGTTCTCTTTCCTCCAGAGAACAGGGCCCTCAGATGCAGGGCACGCGTGAGCGAAATACTTCGCGGTGTCGATGGGCGGTGTCACTACCGGCGAGTTCGTTGTGACCATCTCGTGACATGCGGATGCACGCATTGTCACATGTGGCGCTCCACTATGGAGGTCGCCGGACCGGCCTCTTCGGACTGATCGAGCAGCTCAGGTGCCTGCGGCTGGCGGGGTGCCAACTCGATCTGGGCCGGCGTCGCCAGCTCCTGGTCGGAGACGCCCAACTCGGCGAGCTTGCGGGCGCTGACCAGCACCCGCGCCTCCAGCGAACCGACCGCCCGGTTGTACGCGGTGACAGCGCCACCCAGCGACGCCCCGAGCTTGCCGACGTGCTCGCCCAGTGTGGACAGCCGCCCGTACAGCTCCCGGGCCAGCAGGTGCACGGTGGCGGCGTTGCGGGCCAGCACCTCCTGCCGCCAGGAGTAGGCGACGGTCCGCAGGAGGGCGACCAGGGTGGCCGGCGTGGCCAGCACGACGTTGCGGGTGAACGCGTGCTCCAGCAGCGTCGGGTCCCGCTGCAGCGCCACGTCGAGGAACGGGTCGGCCGGCACGAAGAGCACCACGAACTCCGGCGTGATGTCGAAGGCGGACCAGTACGACTTCGCGGCCAGCGCGTCCACGTGCGCGCGCAGGTGCCGCGCGTGCGCGTCGAGGTGGGTGTCCCGGCCGCGCTCGTCGCGCGCCTCCATCGCGGTCAGGTACGCGTCGAACGGCGCCTTCGCATCCACCACCACCGACCGGCCCCCGTGCAGCCGTACCACCAGGTCGGGGCGGACCCCCTGGTGGTCGGTGGACGCGGTCACCTGCTCGTCGAAGTCGCAGTGCTCCAGCATGCCGGCCGCCTCCACGATCCGCCGCAGCTGGTGCTCGCCCCAGCGGCCCCGCACCTGGGGCGCCCGCAGCGCCGCCACCAGCTGCTTCGTCTCGGTGCGCAGCTCGCCGGAGACGGAGGACATCGCGCGGACCTGCTCACGAAGCTCCGCGTACGCGTCGACGCGGTCCCGCTCCAGCTCGGCGACCCGCAGCTCGTAGCGGCGCAGCGTGTCGTGCAGCGGGGCGACCGCGCGGGCGACCGCCTCCTGGGACTGGGCCGTCGCCTCGTAGCTCAGCGCGCGCATGGACTGCTCCAGCCGGCCCTCGCCGTCGCGGGTCGCCTGCAGGGTGGCCTCCAGGCGGGCGATCTCCGCCGCCGTGCGGGACCGCGCGGCGAGCCAGCCCAGCGCGCCGCCCACGGCGAGGCAGACGACCACCACGGCCAGCGTCGAGAAGCTCATGCCGCAGAGCTTGCCAAACGGGTACGACCTACGAACGGTGGGTACGTACCGGGGCATGGAGACTCTGCTGTGTCTCGGCATCCTCGCCATCGGCGCGGTGGTCGCCATCGCGGTCGTCAGCGCCCAGACGAGGGCCCGCCGGGGTGACGAACTCGGTGACGCGCGCGCGGAGGCGCAGCGGTGGTACGAGCGGCTGGGCGGCCAGTTGATGAACCTCCACGGCGAGCAGCCGGCGGTGCGGCAGGCACTGGCCGACGCCGGTGAGCGGTACAACGCCGCCGGGTCGCAGCTGGAGCAGGCGCGTACGCCGCAGCAGTTCGCGCTTGCCCGGGAGAGCGCGCTGGAGGGGCTGGCGTACATCCGGGCGGCCCGGACGGCGCTCGGCATCGACCCCGGCCCGGAGCTGCCACCGCTGGCGGCGGCCCGGGGTGCCGGCCAGCTCACCCGCGAGCGTCAGGTGGACGTGCAGGGACAGACTTTCAAGGCCGGTCCGCAGCCCGGAGGAGACACGCCCTACTACTACCCCGGTGGGCGGTTCCAGGGGCGGCCCGTTCCGGCCGGCTGGTACTCGACGCCGTGGTGGAAGACGGCGCTGGGCGCCGGAGCGGGCGTCGTCGGCGGCCTGCTGATCGCCGACGCCCTCTTCTCGCCCGGCTGGGGCGACCCGGGCTACGGCTACGGCGAGGGCTACCAGGAGGGCTTCGCCGACGGCACCGGGTACGGCGACGACCAGGGCGGCGACCAGGGCGCCGACGTCGGCGGCGGCGACCAGGCCGGTGACCTCGGCGGTGGCGGGGACTTCGGTGGCCTCGGTGGCGGGGACTTCGGCGGGGGTGACTTCGGCGGGGGCGACTGGTGACCGGGCCGGCCGGGATTCACCGGGTCGCGCCGGCCCGACCCAGCATCCAGTCGCGGACCAGGTCGGTCACCTCCGGGTCGACCGGCCCGCGAGTCTCCCTGCGGTACGCCGACAACGAGGGCTGTCCCGGCTGGCGGCGCAGCACGTGGGTGACATTCGCCAGCCGGTGCGTCTCCACCGGCCCGCTGGCGGCGGCAGCGACCAGGTCGAGATCGTCCGGGTCCGCCTGGAGGTCCTTGGTGCCGGTGACGGCGAGGATCGGCGCGTCGATGCGGGCCAGGTCGGGCCCGGGATCGTAGTCGAGGAACTCCCGGAACCAGCGGGCGTTGTACCGCCGTCCGCCGATCCGGGCGACATCTCCGGTGCTGGCCCGGATCCGGTCGTGGTTCCGGGCCACCTTGGCTACCAGGTCGGTTCGGGTCAGCCGCAGCAGCGCGCGGACCGGTGCCGGCAGGGTGGGTAGTAGCCGTCGGGCCTGCCAGCGCAGGGCGGCGTCGCCGCGCTTCCCCGTGCCGGCCAGCAGCACCAGCCCGGCCACCGGCGTAGCCCGCGCGGCGAGTGCCACGGCCGTCAGTGCTCCTTCGCTGTGCCCGACCAGGAATACCGGGCGGCCGTCCAACTCCGGCGCCGTGGCCAGCGCCCGCGCCGCCGCTTCCGCGTCGTCGACGTTGTCGTGGAAACCGGTCGGCAGGAACTGCCCACCGCTGGCGCCGACCCCCCGGCGGTCGTACCGGAACGAGGCTGCGCCGGCCTCGGCCAGGGCGACCGCCAGGTCCCGGGACACCGCCAAGGACAGCCGACGCAGGTTGCCGTCCCGGTCCAGCGGCCCGGAGCCGGGCAGCAGCAGGGCGACTGCGGCCGGCGGACCGCTGTCAGGCAGGAGCAGGGTGCCGACCAGGCGAAATCCGGCAGACGTGAAGGTCAGCTCCCGTTCCCGGCTCACCGCAGCCGCCGGGCCAGAGCTGCCGGATCATCCGACCCGATCAGCAGGCTGTCGTACGGCTGCCCGATCAGGGTGATCCGCACGGCCGGCTGGCCGGTGCGGACGCTGACGAACTCGGTGCCGCTGCGGGCCCGCCAGGTGCCCACGTTGCGTAGGCCGGGCAGGCCCAGGCCGGGTGCGCGCAGGCCGCGCGGCGCGGTCACGCCGTCCAGGACCACCTCGGCGCCGCGGACGCAGGTGCGCGGGAAGCTCAGATCGCCCCGGAGGGCGAAGATCTTCTCGGCGGGGCTGAGTCGGACACGGATCCGCTCGGCGGTGATCTCGACGGTGGCCATCGTGGCGCTCCTCCATCCGATATTCTTCTTGCCGATAACGTTATCATGAATGAGAATGATGGGGGATGGGCATGTCGTCGCTGGGCGCTGGGGATCTGTTGCTCCACCCGGTCCGGCTGCGGATCGTCCAGGCGTTCCTGGGTGGTCGTACCCTCACCACCGGGGAACTGCGCGAGGCGCTGCCGGACGTCCCCGCCGCTACCCTCTACCGGCAGGTAGCCACCCTCGCCGCGCACGACGTGCTGCGCACGGTGGCCGAGCGCCGGGTCCGCGGCGCCGTCGAACGGACCTACCGGCTGAACGAGGCGGCGGCCACGGTCAACGCCGAGGCCGCCGCCGCGATGTCCCCGGACGAGCACCGGCAGGCCTTCCTCACCTTCGTCGCGCAGTTGCTCGCCGACTTCGACCGGTACCTCGACGCCGGTGGCGGCGACCTCGGGCGGGACCTCGGTGGCTACCGACAGAGCGCGTTCCACGCCACGGACGAGGAGCTGACCGAGTTCCTCACCCGCTTGCGCGCCCTGTTCGGCGAGTACGCCGCCCGGGAGCCGGGCCCGGGCCGGGTGCGCCGCCTACTCACCACCGTCCTGCTCCCCGCACCCGATAGCTGACCGCCACCGCACCCCGCCGGCGGCGGCCGGGGGCCGGTCGGCTCGGGGTCAGCCGGTGTTGCGCATGCCGGCGGCGATGCCGTTGACCGTGGTGAGCAGGGCCCGCTCCAGCGCGGTGCCGTCGCTCGGCGCACGGCGGCCACCCGGCGCGGTCACCACCGCCCGTCCGGCGGCACCCGAGTCCCGGTACTGCCGCAGCAGGGCCACCTGGAGGTGGTGCAGCGGCTCCAGGTAGGTGTCCCGCACGGCGAGGGTGCGCTGGAGCACCGGGGAGTTGTCCAGCAGGGCCGGCGAGGCGGTCACCGCCAGCACCTCCTGCCTGGTCAGCTCGTACTCCTCCTCGATCTTGTGGAAGATCGGGTGCAGCTTCTTCGGCACCAGCGTCTCCACGTACCGGCGGGCGATGCCCAGGTCGGTCTTCGTCAGCATCATCTCGACGTTCGACAGGAACGTGCGGAAGAAGTGCCAGTTGCGGTTCATCTCGGACAGCACGTCGGCCAGGCCCGCCTCCCGCGCGGCGGCCAGTCCGGTGCCCACCCCGAACCAGCCGGGCACGATCTGCCGGGTCTGCGTCCAGCCGAACACCCACGGGATGGCGCGCAGCCCGCCCAGGCCCGCCCCGGTGTTCGGCCGCTTCGCCGGTCGGGAGCCGATGTTCAGCGCGCCGAGCAGCTCCGTCGGCGTCGACGCCCAGAAGTACTCGGGCAGGTCCGGGTCCTCGACCAGCGACCGGTAACGCCGGTACGCCGACTCGGACACCACGTCCATCGCCGCGTCCCAGCGCTCCAGCATCTCGGCCGGCTGCCGGGGCGCGGTGTGCAGCAGGGTGGCCTGGAGGACCGCCGCCACGGTCAGTTCCAGGTTCTCCCGGGCCAGCGCCGGCAGGGTGTACTTGTCGGAGATGACCTCGCCCTGCTCGGTCACCTTGATCGCACCGTCGAGCGTGCCGTACGGCTGGGCCAGGATCGCGTCGTGCGTCGGCCCGCCACCGCGACCCACCGTGCCGCCCCGGCCGTGGAAGAGCCGCAGGTGCACCCCGTGCCGGGCGGCCACGTCCCGCAGCGCCCGCTGGGCCCGGTGGATGGACCACTGGCTGGTGGTGATGCCCGCCTCCTTGTTGGAGTCGGAGTAGCCGAGCATGACCTCCTGCACGTCGCCGCGCGCCGCCACCAGCGCCCGGTACGCGGGCAGCGAGAGCAGCTCGTCGAGCAGTTCACCGCCGGCGTTCAGCTCGGCCGGGGTCTCCAGCAGTGGCACGATGCCGATCCGGGCCCGGCGGCCGTGCACGTCGACCAGGCCAGCCTCGCGGGCCAGCACCACGGCGGCGAGGACGTCGTCCACGCCCAACGTCATCGAGATGATGTAGGACTCGATCACCTCGGGGCCGAACCGGTCCTGCGCCTCACGGATGGTGCCGAAGACGTCGAAGGTCTTCCGGGCGGCCTCGGTCAGCGGGGTGTCGGCGGTGGAGAGCGGCCGGCGGCCGGTCAGCTCGTCGGCGAGCAGCTTGGTGCGTTCCAGCCGGCTGAGCGCCGCGTAGTCGGAGACCTCGCCGACCGCCTCGTAGAACTGGCTGAGCACCTCGTGGTGCTTCTCGGCGTGCTCCCGGACGTCCATGGTCGCCAGGTG
The DNA here is from genome assembly GCF_040656655.1 of Micromonospora sp. NPDC049799. Lineage (NCBI taxonomy): Bacteria > Bacillati > Actinomycetota > Actinomycetes > Micromonosporales > Micromonosporaceae > Micromonospora > Micromonospora sp. NPDC049799. The sequence goes on along the minus strand of NZ_JBFAMU010000008.1, from coordinate 4,098 downwards.
CAGGCCGAACGCGGAGACCGTACGGATGGTGGACGCCAGCCGGCCGACGGCGGTGAGCTGCCCGGCGTTGCGTGCCAGCGAGGCGCGCAGCAGCTCCAGGTCGGCGATCAGCTCGCCCGCGCCCCGGTAGTCCCGTCCGGGCACGTGCGCGGTGCCCTGCCGCAGTCGTTGCCGGGTGTTCGCCAGCTTGGCCTTCACACAGCGCGCCTTGAGCCGGTAGGGCTCCTCGGCGTTGACCCGCCGGAACCGGGGCGCGACCTCGGGCAGCGCGTCCAGGTCGGTGGCGAGGCTGGCGGAGAGGTCCAGCGAGACCGCGCGGAGCCGCCGGGAGACGGACACCTCGTTGATGAGCTGGTCCATCGCCTTCTCGGTGGCGGCGATGCCGTGCTCGTGCTGGATGACCAGCACCTCGCGGGTGACGGTCGGGGTGACGAACGGGTTGCCGTCGCGGTCGCCCCCGATCCAGGTGCCGAAGGTGAGCGGCCGGGCCGTGGGGGACGTCTCCACCCCGAGGGTGCGCAGCGTGTCGGCGAGGTCGTCGAGCACCTGCGGTGCGGCCTCGGCGAACAGGTCCCGCAGGTAGTAGATGGCGTTGCGGGCCTCGTCGGTGGGGTCGGGCCGGTCCAGCCGCAGCTCGTCGGTCTGCCACATGAGGTCGAGCAGTTCGGCGAGGCGGCGGTTGGCCGGGCCCTCGTCGCTGGCCCCGTACAGGATCGCGTTGGCCGTCTCGGTGTCCAACTCGTCGGCGATGGCGCGCAGCTTGGACAGGATGGACCGGCGGGCGGCCTCGGTGGGGTGGGCGGTGAAGACCGGCCGGACGGCGAGCCGGCGGGCCGCGGCGGCGATCTCCTCGGCCGGTACCCCGCGTTCGGCGATCATCTTCGCCGCCTGGTCGAGCCAGCCACCGTGCGTGGCGCGCCGCCGCCGCAGGTCCCGGGCCCGGTGCACCTGCTCGGTGATGTTGGCCAGGTGGAAGTAGGTGGAGAAGGCGCGGGCCAGCTTCGTGCCGGTGGTGACGTCGAGGCCGCCGAGCCGCTGGGCGGCGGCCGGTGGGTCGGACCGGACCTGGGCGCGGATCTCCTCGACCAGGTCGAGCAGGGGCCGACCCTCCTGCCGGGCGAGGGTCTGACCGAGCAGGGTGCCGAGGCGGCGGATGTCGGCGCGCAGTGCGGCGTCGGGGCCGTCGTGGTCGTGCTGGTCGGTCACGGTGCGCTCCTTACGTGAGTACGAAGGACAGCGCTGTCCGATCCCCTGGATCGTATCCGCGCCACCCCCGATGTAAGGAGGGGCCCCTTGTTAACGCCTGGCGTTAACAAGGGGCCCCTCCTATCACCTCAGTCGTCGGGTTCGGTGTTTGCGCTGGTGGGCGGGCCGACGCAGCGGCGGGCAGCGCGACCCGCCCGGCGACGGGCGTGGAAGATCGTGGCGGTGAGCACACCGGTCACGCCGGGCAGTGTCCAGACGATGAGACCGGCTGCCGTCCCCGACCGCGCCCACCTGCACACCGCCAGCGTAGGGAGGATCCGTGTTGTTACAGGGCATTTCGGCCCCTGGGATCCGGCGGACCGCCGATGTGAAAACCGCTGGCCGCCGTCGGTAGCGTCCAGGCATGACGTCGCTGAGGTATCCCCCCAAGCCGCAGCCGGGCGACCGGGTCGCGGTCGTCTCGCCTTCCGCCGGGCTGCCGGCCCTCTTCCCCCACGTGTACGAGCTGGGACTGCGCCGGCTGCGCGAGGAGTTCGACCTGGAGCCGGTGGAGTACCCGACGACGCGCGTGTCCGGCGCCGACCCGCGCGACCGGGCGCGGGACCTCACCGCCGCCTTCGCCGACCCGTCGGTGACCGCGGTGCTCGCCACCGTGGGCGGGGACGACCTGGTCACCGTCACCCCGCACCTCGACGACGAGGTGCTGCGGGCCAACCCGAAGCCCTACTTCGGGTACTCGGACAACACCAACGTCCTCAACCACCTGCACCGGTTGGGGATGGTCAGCTACCACGGCGGCTCGGTGCTGGTGCACCTCGGCCGGCCGGGCCGGCTGCATCCGCTGACCGCCGACTCGCTGCGCGCGGCCCTGTTCACCACCGGCTGGTACGACCTCACCCCGGCCACCGAGTGGGGCGACGAACCCAACGACTGGAACGACCCGGCGAGCCTGGCCCACGAACCGGCGATGGCCCCCGGCTCGGGCTGGCGCTGGCAGGGCCCCGCGACGGTGGTCGAGGGCCCGGCCTGGGGCGGCAACCTGGAGGTGCTGAACTGGCTGCTCGCCGCCGACCGGGTCGCCCCCGTGGCGGACCTCGCCGGCTCGGTGTTCGTGCTGGAGACCTCCGAGGAGTTGCCGTCGGCCACCGAGGTGTTCCGCATCCTGCGCAACCTGGGGGAGCGGGGCCTGCTCGGCACGTTCCCCGCCGTACTGGTCGGCAGGGCCAAGGCGTGGAACTTCGACCGGCCGCTGTCCCCGGCGGAGAAGGAGGTCTACGCCGCCGAGCAGCGGGACGCGGTGACCCGGGCGCTGGCCACGTACAACCCGGAGGCGGTGGTGGTCTTCGACGTCGACCTGGGCCACACCGACCCGCAGGTGGTCGTCCCGTACGGCGGCACCGTCCGGGTGGACGGGGCGCAGCGGCGCATCTCGGTGCGCTACTGACCGAGCGGCGGGCCGGAGGCGCCGTACCGCACCTCCGGCCCCGAACCGGCGTCGGGTCGTCGCCGGCGTGGATCCCCGATGCCGAGCTGCGGGCCTCCCCGAACAGGCCCGCCCACTCCGGCGTCCGCCGCGTCGGCGGTGTCCGGGGGACGTCGTCCATCCTGCGGGCGGTCGGGGTGCCGGGTCTTGAACATCCTTGCTCGGTTGCGGCTCCCGGTTGAAGGGGTGCCCTTGCCATACCGCAGGCGTTAACGGGGGGCCCTTCCTTGCACCTCAGGCGGCCTGGTCGGGGGTGAGGAGTCGGCGGAGGCGGGCGGGCGGGTGGCCGACCTGCTCCCGGACCACCCGGGTGAGGTGCGCCTGGTCGGCGAAGCCGTACTCGGACGCGACCACCCGCAGCGGCGGCCCGTCGGTCTCGGCGAGCGTGTCGAGCACCGCCCGTACCCGGACCCGGTTGCGCCAGGCGGTGAGGCTGCTCCCGGTGACCCGCTGGAAGACCCGGCTGAGGTGGTGCGGAGAGGCCCCCACCTCGCGGGCGACCTCGTCCAGGCTGAGCGAGTAGTCCCCTTCGGCGAGCACCTCCCGCGCCCGGTCGGCCAGGTGCCGGTGGGCGGCCAGCGTGGCCGCGCGCCGGCCGACGGCCCGGTCCAGGTCCACCGCCCCGGGAAGCTCGCGGTCCGGGGAGACGTGGCCGAGCAGCCGGTCGAGGAAGCGGTGCAGCCGTTCGCCCATCTCGAAGCGGTCCAGGCCACGCCGGAACTGCGCGACCAGCATCCGGTGGGCCAGGTCGAGCGGGCCGTCGGAGGAGCCCTGCCAGCCGGCGGTGTGCAACCAGCGTTCCGTGTCCGGCCGCTCGGCCAGCACCTCCGTGTCGATCTCCAGGCAGGTGTACGAGTCGCCGCAGCCCAACGGGTGGGCCACCGCCATCTCGTCGCCCGGCCGCAGGAGCAGCACCGAGGTCGCGTCGGAGAAGCCGGTGCGGCCGTTGACCCGGTGCCGGTACACCCCGGACCGGCCCAGGATGACCTTGTGCCCCGTCTCCGCGGCCGTCCGGGACCAACCGTGGTCCTCGACGATGCAGCGCACCTGGTACGCGAGGATTCCGTCCGGGTGGCCCAGCACGCGCCAGCGGGCGGGCGAGGTCTTCCGGCGCGGGTCACTGCCGACGCCTTCCGGCATCCGTCCTCCCCAGGTCGTCGTCACCGGCGCGTGGGCCGATCCACCCCACACGGGCGTCGATCGTCCTACCGGAGAGATAGTGTCGACTGGTGGGACCCCCCGTCCAGCCCGGACGAGGGGTGATCGTCGTGCCGTCGCACTGGAGCAGATCACATGCTGACCGGACTCTTCGCCGCCGCCCTCGCCGACCCGGCCCTCGCCCGGGCCCGTGACCTGGCGCGCTCCGGTGCGGCGCGCCTCGACGGGCTCGACCTGACCGCCCCGTCGGC
>NZ_JBFAMU010000007.1:0-36705 GCF_040656655.1 Micromonospora sp. NPDC049799 | reverse complement strand
GCCGACCGAGGCCCGGCCGCCGGAGGCGGCGCGGGGCGCGACCGAGGCACGGCCGGCCCCCTCCGAAGCCGCCGACCAGCCGTTTCCGGGCCCGTCGGCACCGGAGCGGCGGTACGCGTCGTCGGCCTGCCCGGGGTCACCGTGCTGGCCCGGAATCTGGGCCCGCCCGCGCGGGGAACTGGGATCGCCGTACGAGTTCATTCCTCACACCCTGCCGGTCGCGGTGGGGCGCGGTTGCGCGGCCACCGGGTTGCCGTGAGTTGAGACACCTGTCGCTGCCGCATCGACGTGCCGGAGCATAGGTGTCAGTTCTGAATCAATCGGGCTAATCAGACCAACGAGCCGTCGGTCGACCCGGGCGTGCGTACGCCGGCCGGGATCAGCCGATCGAGCTGGGATCACCGTTGAGCCTCTCGCCTTCGCCGTCCGACGGACGCCGCCGAGGCGGCCGTGCCGCTCGCCACGCCCTGGTCCGGCCCGTCCTCGGCCAGCCCGTCCAGCCCGAGCAGGTACTGCTCGACGAGATGGTTCCAGTCACAGCCGAGGCACACCTCCACCACGAAGACCTGGAACTCACGCAGCGTCATCGCCAACACCGGCAACTCCGCCACGGTCCGGGCCTGGCCCGCGGACTGCTTGAGTTCGTCCCCGTAAATGTAGTGGACGTGCGTCAGGTTCTCGCTCCGGCAGATCGGGCACCGCTGGTCGGTCGGCTCGCCGTGGAACCGCGCAGCGTTCTTCAGGTACGGCGAGGCGTCGCAGACGTCGTAGGTGCCGACCCGGCCGGCGAGGAGCTCACGCAGCACCGCTCGCTTCTGGAGCGAGTAGTCGACGACCTGGCGCTGCGTACGCATGCGGGAAAGGGTACGCGGTCTCGTTCGGTGAGGCGACCATGGTCACGATGCGTGATCGGAAGACCCCGGAACCGGGGTTTGCCCTGATCACCGTGATCCGCTAGCGTGCGATGTATCGGTCCGATACATCGCGGCGGTTAGCGCTCCGCGCACAGGGTAAAGGAAGGATGGCCAGTGCTCGAACTCGCCATCCTGGGCCTGCTGCAGGAGGCTCCGATGCACGGCTACGAGCTACGCAAGGAGCTCACCGCCAAGCTCGGCGCGATCCGGGCGGCCATCAGCTACGGCTCGCTCTATCCGACCCTGCGCAGGTTGCAGGCGGCGGGGTGGATCGCCGAGGCCGCCGAGACGCCCGCCACTGCCGAGGAGGTTCCCGCACTGACCAGCCGGCGAGGCCGGGTGGTCTACAAAATCACCGCGGAGGGCAAGGAACGCTTCGCGCAACTGATTGCACAGGCGGGACCCGAGACGTACGACGACACGGGCTTCGGCGTGCACTTCGCGTTCTTCGCCCGGACCGACCAGGCGACCCGCCTCCGCATCCTGGAGGGTCGCCGCCGAAAGATAGAGGAGCGTCGCGAAGGGCTTCGCGACGTGCTCGGCCGCGCGGCCGAGCGCCTCGACGCGTACACCCTGGAACTGCAGCGCCACGGCTTGGACGCCTGTGAGCGCGAGGTCCGCTGGCTGGAGGAGCTCATCGCCAACGAGCGCTCCGGCCGTGCCCCGACAGTCCCGCAACCCGGGACGGCCGGTGGCCGACGAGACAACAACAGCCCGCCTCCGCCTGGAGAGACCAGGAATGAGCGGCCGTGACAGAGAAGAAGGAGGCAGACGCTATGGGCTCCGTCCGCGTCGCCATCGTCGGTGTGGGTAACTGCGCCTCGTCCCTCGTGCAGGGCGTCGAGTACTACCGGACCGCCGACCCCAACGACCGGGTCCCGGGTCTCATGCACGTCACCTTCGGCGACTATCACGTCTCGGACGTGCAGTTCGTCGCGGCGTTCGATGTCGACGCCAAGAAGGTGGGCATGGACCTCGCGGAGGCGATCGTCGCCAGCGAGAACAACACCATCAAGCTCTGCGACGTACCGCCGACCGGCGTGACCGTGCAGCGCGGCCCGACCTTCGACGGCCTCGGCCAGTACTACCGCGAGATCGTCGAGGAGTCCGACGCTACGCCGGTCGACGTGGCGCAGGCGCTGCGCGACGCGCAGGTCGACGTCGTCGTCTCCTACCTGCCGGTGGGCTCGGAGCAGGCCGACAAGTTCTACGCCCAGGCCGCGATCGACGCCGGCTGCGCGTTCGTCAACGCCCTGCCGGTCTTCATCGCCTCCGACCCCGAGTGGGCGAAGAAGTTCGAGGACGCGGGCCTGCCGATCGTCGGTGACGACATCAAGAGCCAGGTCGGCGCCACCATCGTGCACCGCGCGCTGGCGAAGCTCTTCGAGGACCGCGGTGTCGAGCTGCTGCGCACGTACCAGCTCAACTTCGGCGGCAACATGGACTTCATGAACATGCTGGAGCGCAACCGCCTGGTCTCGAAGAAGATCTCGAAGACCCAGTCGGTGACCTCCCAGATCCCGCACGAGATGAGCAAGAGCGACGTGCACATCGGTCCGTCGGACCACGTGCCGTGGCTGGACGACCGCAAGTGGGCGTACATCCGCCTGGAGGGTCGCTCGTTCGGTGACACCCCCCTCAACGCCGAGCTCAAGCTCGAGGTGTGGGACTCGCCGAACTCGGCCGGCGTCATCATCGACGCGGTCCGCGCCGCGAAGATCGCTCTCGACCGCAAGATCGGTGGCCCGATCCTGTCGGCCTCGTCGTACTTCATGAAGTCCCCGCCGGTGCAGTACGCCGACCACGACGCGCACGCCGCCGTCGAGTCCTTCATCAAGGGCGACATCGAGCGCTGACGCGCCGCAGCATCGTCGAAGGCCGGGTCCGCGAGGGACCCGGCCTTCGTCGTCGGTTCAGGCCGACATCTCCAGGTACGGCGACAGCCGCAGCGCCAACTCCTCGGCGGAGTCGACCTCGCCGCTGGTCAGCGCGTCGGTCAGCGCCATCCGATCCTTGGCCGGCATGGTGAGGCGGAAGCCGGACCGGCTCAGGAACACGCGCATCGCGGCCCACGCGAGCCCAGCGTTCCACAGGTCGAGGGGACGCCACACCATCAGTCCGTGCAGCAGCGCTGCGGCCTTGTCCAGCACGGTCGGATAAGCGGCCTGCCCGATCAGACGCGCGTGCGGCCGGTCCGCCGCCGCGACCAGGATCCCGGCATCTCGCACCTGGCTCCGCGGGCCGGTGTGCTCAGCGAGCAGGATCAGCAGATCCTCGGCGTCCGGCCAGGCGCGGGTCACCGGTCACCCAGCATGTCGAAGAACTCCGCGTCCTCTTCGAAGACCCGGCGGGCCGCTTGGCGGGTCCACTCGTCGCGCTCGTGCCGATCCAGGTACGCCTGAACCGCCACCTCGACCGTCTTGTGCATCGAGCGGTGCTCCGCCTCGGCGAGTTCCTTGAGGCGCTGCTCGACCTCGGGCTTCAGGTTCAGGGTGAAGGCCATACCAGAGTTGTATAACTCGTCCGTCCGCACGTCAACCACGCTCGGCACTACTTCTCCTCCTCGGTGAGTCGGTCGGGCGGATCCCGCCGTCAGCAGATGATGGCGAGGATCGCTCGGACCGAGGCGGACGAGCTGTGCGGCCTAACCGCCGGACCAGGCGCGCCTCAAGGCGACTCCGGCCTCCAGCTCCAGCAGCTTGACCTTGCGGTCCAGGCCACCGCCGAAGCCGACCAGCTTCCCGCCGGCCCCGACGATCCGGTGGCAGGGCACCAGCACCGGGATCGGGTTGCGGTTGCAGGCCACCCCGACGGCCCGCGCGGCTCCCGGGTCACCCACCTCCCGGGCCACCTCGCCGTACGTGAGCGTCTCCCCGTACGGGATTCGGGTCATCGCCGCCCACACCGCCCGCTCGAAGTCGGAGCCGCGCGGCGCTGCGAGCGGCACGGAGAAGTCGGTCAGGTCACCCGCGAAGTAGGCCCGCAGCTCTGCCGCCGCCAGTGCCGACACCGCGTCCGTCGGCTCGTCGGCGGCTCCCTCGACCCGGCCGAAGTGCGCCCCACGCACCGCCGCCTCGTCGGTGGCCACCGAGAACTCACCGATCGGCGACTCCAGCACGGTCCAACGCATGCACCCATTGTCGCCGATCGGACGGGCACTCAGAGCAGGGTGATCCCGAGCAGCAGGGAGCCGGCGCTCAGGCTCGCGCCACCGACGACGGTGAGCCAGATCAGCTTGTTGGGCTTCGTGTCGGACGGCCGGACGACCGACAGGAAGAACCCGAGCGGCATCAGGATCGGCGCGGCTACCAGCAGGGTCCGGATGAGGGTACGGATGCCGTCGGACGCGTCGGCCTGGTCGACGTACGGCAGCACGGCGAGCGCGAAGAGCACCAGCACCCCGGCGTGGGCGTGCCCGGCCGTCCACAGGCCGCGACGTACCGGGTTGTCCAGGTAACCGGCCTTGCGCCGGGCCAGGTGCATGAGCAGGGTCAGCCCGCCGTACGCGATGGTCACCACAGTGACCAGCAGGATGCCGGCCGTGGTCAGGGTTGCCGGGGACATGGGGACACCTCCGTCTTGTCAATGACAAGATTGCGTGACCCGGTCGAACTTGTCAATGACTAGATCTCGCCCATGGGCAAGGATTCCGGACGTCCGAGCGTCTGAGTTGTCGGAGGTGGACGGTGACGGAGGGGACCGACCGGGAGTTCACCTCGTTCGTCAACGAACGGGGTGGCGCCCTGCTGCGCGTCGCGTACGCCCTCACGGGCAACCAGCACGGCGCGGAGGACCTGCTCCAGAGCGCGCTCGCCAAGGCGTACGCGCGCTGGACCCGGATCCGGGGTGACGCCGAGCCCTATGTCCGGCGAATCCTCTACCACGACCAGGTCTCCGGCTGGCGCCGGCGGGCCCGCCGGCCGGAGGTACCCGTCGCCGTCCTGCCCGATCGGGCCGGCGTCCGGGACAGTGGGCAGGATGCCGACCTGCGGCTGCTGCTCCGCGACGCGATGCGGGCGCTGCCGCCACGCCAGCGGGCCGTGCTGACCCTGCGATATCTGGAGGACCTGAGCGTCGAGCAGACCGCCGCACTGCTGGGCTGCCACACCGGCACGGTCGCGAGCCAGACGTCGAAGGCCCTGTCCCGGCTGCGTGAACTCGTGCCCGCCTTCGACGGTCGGATCACGGAGGAGGCCCGATGAACGCGACCGGGGACGAAGCCCTGCGGGCCGCCGTCCGCGAACTCGCCGGCGAGGCGCGGGCCGTACCGGATCTCGCCAGTCGTGCCCTCCGGCGGGGCCGGCAGCTCCGCCGGCGGCGTCGTGCTGCCGCGGGCGGCGGAGCTCTCCTCGCGCTCGCCGTCCTGGCCGTGCCGTTCCTCGTGCTGCGCCCGGATCCCCCGGCGGACACGGCCGGATGGAACGCCCCCGTCGCGCCGACCCCGACCCCGACCGTCTCCGTCGTGCCGCCGCCGGACGGGGACTGGACCCGGACCCGCCTGACGCTGCCCGGCGGCTGGGTGCTGGCCGGTGCCACCTCCACCGGCTCGCCCGCGGAGACGGCGTACGCCCTGGACCGCACACGGAACCGGTACGTCGGCGAAGACCGGTACGACGAGATGTGGGCGGCGCCGCAGGGCGACACGGCGGCCGTCGTCGACTACGACCGGAACGGTGTGACCGGCCTCCTCGACGTGCGCGGTGACAAGGTGCGGTGGGTGACCACGGGCGAGCACATCATGACCCCCCACTGGTCCCCCGACGGTCAACGGATCGTCGCGACGATCCTCGACAAGGAGACCGGGCGGTTCTCGATGGGGGTGCTGACCGTCCGCACCGGTGCGTACCGGACGTTCCCGGTGGACACGACCCGCTACCTCTGCACCGACTACTGCTACTTCACCTGGGCACGGGACGGCCGGGAAGTGGCGCTGCAGCAGACGGATCCGGGCGCACCCCGCTCCGAGGCGCAGCCACACGCCCGCCGTGGCGTGCAGTTCTTCTCACCCGACGACGGGCGCCCGACCCGCTTTGTACCGGTCCCCGGCGACCCCGCCGGTCCCTGGGCGTGGTCTCCGGACGGCCGCCTGGTGGTCGTCAAGGGACAGGACGGCCCGAAGATCGCCGAGGTCGCGACCGGCCGGATCGTGGGCGTCGCTCCGGCGGACGACGCGGCGTGGATCAGCGACGACCGGCTGCTGTACCGCGACGTCAGGGCCAACGAGATGGTGCTGACCGACCCCGAGGGCCGACCCCTGACAAGGCAGGCGCTGCCCCGCGCGCTCGGGGCGAACATGGTCCTCACCATCGCGCCGAGCTGAGCGGTCCCTTCTCCCGGTGAGTGCCCGTACGGTCACCCACCGGTGTTGCCCCACGTCGATACCGTGCGGATCGTGGCCACGGGGACACTGATCTTTCTCATCATCGGGGTGGTGGGGGTCGCGGTACTGGCCCTCGCCCTGCTCGGAACCGAGCTTCTCCACCTCGGACAACCGGATCTCGACGGGCCCGTCTCGACCGAGGCGGTCGCCGGGTTCGTCGGGGCGTTCGGCTTCGGCGGCGCCATCGTCAACGAACTGCTCGGTGCGCGTACGCCCGGCCTGGTGGCGCTGGCCGCGGCCGGGGGTTTCCTCGCGGCCGTGCCCACCGCATGGGTCGCGGCCCGCCTGAGCCGGGCGGCCCGCGACATGCGGACCGACCCCACACCCACCCGCGACGACCTGGTCGGCGCGCTCGGCCTGGTCGTGACACCGGTGCCCGTCGACGGTTACGGCGAGGTCCGGGTACGCGTCGCCGGCACGCCGGTGAAGCTCAACGCCCGTGCCGACCGGCCGATCCCGGTGGGTGCCCGGATCTTCGTGGTCGAGGCGCTCAGCGAGACCAGCGTCCACGTCGAGACCTACTGAACCCCTCCCGACGCCTGAGAGAAGGCACTGCCCATGTTCCTCGTCATCGCCATCGGCGGCGCGGTCCTCCTGTTCCTCGTCCTGGTGTTCTTCGTGCTGTCCCGGATCAAGGTCGCCGGGCCCAACGAGGCCTTCATCGTCACCGGCCGCAAGGGACGGACGACGCAGACCGCCGACGGCGGCCGGTCGACCGACATGTCCGGCCAGAAGGTGGTGCTGGGCGCGTCGGTGTTCGTGCTGCCGGTGGTGCAGAAGCTCCAGTCGCTCGACCTGTCCAGCCGGCGGATCGACGTGGGCATCCGAGGGGCGGTCAGCAAGCAGGGCATCCGCACCGACCTGCACGGCGTGGCGATCGTCAAGGTGGGCGGCACCGAGGACGCGATCCGCGCCGCCGCCCAGCGGTTCCTGCACCAGCAGGACGAGATCGACAACTTCACCCGGGAGGTGCTGGCCGGCGCGCTGCGCTCGATCGTCGGCCGGCTCACCGTCGAGGAGGTCATCCGGGACCGGGCGGCGTTCGCCAGCGCGGTCGCCGAGGAGGCCGAGCACTCGATGACCAACCAGGGCCTCGTGCTCGACACCTTCCAGCTCCAGGACATCCTGGCCGAGGGGTCCTACCTCCAGGATCTCGGTCGCCCCGAGGCGGCCCGGGTGCTCAAGGACGCGGCCATCGCCGAGGCCCGCGCCCGGCAGCAGGCCGAACAGGAGCGGCTGCTCGCCGAGGAGGCGATCGCCGAGGCCAACCGGAACCTGTCGCTCAAGCAGGCCGGGATCCAGGCGGAGATCGACGCGGCCAAGGCGAAGTCGGCGGCGGCCGGGCCGCTCGCCCAGGCCGAGCGGGACCAGGCGATCCTCTCCGAGCAGCAGAAGGTGGCCGAGCGCAACGCCGAGCTGAAGCAGCGCCAGCTGGACACCGAGGTGCGCAAGCCGGCGGACGCGGCCCGCTACAAGGTGGAGCAGGAGGCCGAGGCGGCCCGCAACGCGGCGGTACTGAACGCCGACGCGCAGCGCCAGGCGGTCATCGCGGCCGCCCAGGCCGCCGCCGAGCAGTCCCGCCTCACCGGTGAGGGTGAGCGGGCCCGGCGCGCGGCACTCGCCGAGGCCAACGCCATCGAGGGCGCCAAGGAGGGCGAGGCCGAGCAGCGGCGCCGGTCCGCGATCGCCGAGGCGGTCGAGCGGGAGGGGCAGGCCGAGGCCGCGGCCATCCTGGCCAAGGGTGAGGCGGAGGCGGACGCGATGGCGCGCAAGGCCGAGGCGTTCGCGGCGTACGGGGAGGCGGCGGTGCTCGACCTGCTGGTCAAGGTGCTGCCGCAGGTGGTCGAGGCGGCCAGCGCCCCGATCGGCGCGATCGACAAGATGACCGTCATCTCGACCGACGGCGCGTCCTCGCTGACGAAGTCGGTGGCCGGGAACGTGGCCCAGGGGCTCCAGTTGGGCAGCGACCTCACCGGCATCGACCTGGCCGGGCTGCTGGGCCGGCTGTCAGCCTCCCGGGACGGCGGCCGCCCGGTGGCCGGTACGGCGGTGGAGCAGGCCAACTGATTCCTTCCCCCGGTCGGGCACACCCCGGCTGACGATGACGAAGCGCCCGCCGGACCGCTTGTTCAGCGGTCCGGCGGGCGCCCTCGTGCGATGCCTCAGAGGTCCTGCTCGCGGGCCCACCGCAGCAGTTCCGCCTCGGCCTCTTCCCGGTCCAGCGGGCCGCGTTCCAGGCGGAGTTCCTTCAGGTGCTTCCAGGCCCGGCCCACCACCGGTCCCGGCGGTACGCCGAGCAGTTCCATGATCGCGTTGCCGTCCAGGTCGGGTCGGACCCGGGCGAGGTCCTCCTCGGCCGCGATCCGGGCGATCCGCTCCTCCAGGGCGTCGTAGTCGGCCGCGAGCTGGGCCGCCTTGCGCCGGTTGCGGGTCGTGCAGTCCGACCGGGTCAGCTTGTGCAGCCGGGGCAGCAGGTCACCGGCGTCGGCCACGTACCGGCGGACCGCCGAGTCGGTCCACTCGCCCCGCCCGTACCCGTAGAAGCGCAGATGCAGCGCGACCAGGCCGACCACCTGCGAGGTGATCTCCTTGGAGTAGCGCATCGCCTTCATCCGGTTCTTCGTCATCCGGGCCCCGACCACCTCGTGGTGGTGGAAGCTGACCCGGCCGTCCGGGCCGACCGACTTGGTGGCGGGCTTGCCCACGTCGTGCATCAGCGCGGCCATCCGCAGGACGAAGTCCGGACCGTCCTCCTCGTAGGAGACGGCGTTGCTCACCACGGTCAGGGTGTGCTCGTAGACGTCCTTGTGCTGGGCGTGCTCGTCGATCTCCAGCTTCAGCCCGGTCAGCTCGGGCAGGAACCGTTCGGCCAGCCCGGTGTCGACCAGCAGCCGCAGACCGGTGATCGGGTCCGCGCCGCACAGCAGCTTGGTGAACTCGTCGCGGATCCGCTCGGCGGTGATCCGGTCCAGGTCGGCGGCCATCCTGCTCATCGCCGTGTGCACGTCGGGATGCACGGCGAAGCGCAGCTGCGCCGCGAACCGCGCGGCCCGCAGCATCCGCAGCGGGTCGTCACCGAACGACTCCCGCGGTGTCCCCGGCGTACGGATCACCTTGGCCGCCAGGTCGGCGAGACCGCCGTGCGGGTCGGTGAACCGGTGGTCGGGCAGGCTCACCGCCATCGCGTTGATCGTGAAGTCCCGCCGCTTCAGGTCCTCGGCCAGGTCGGTCCCGTACTCGACAACCGGGTTGCGGGTGACCTGGTCGTACGACTCCGCCCGGAAGGTGGTGATCTCCAGCCGCAGCCCGTCGCGCTGGAGGCCGATGGTGCCGAACTCCCGCCCGGTCTCCCAGATCGACTCGGCCCAGCCCCGGACGACGCGCAGCGTCTCGTCCGGGTGCGCGTCGGTGCAGAAGTCCAGGTCGTCACCGAGCCGGCCGAGCAGCGCGTCGCGGACCGAACCGCCCACCAGGTGCAGCTCGTGACCGGCCTTCGCGAACCGGCGGCCCAGCTCGTCGGCGACCGGGGAGACCCGGAGGAGTTCGGCGACGGCGTTGCGCTGCGCGGCGGTGAGGTCGCGACGGTCGGCGGCGTGAGGTGCGGAGGCTTCGGACATGGGATCGCCAGCCTATCGGGCCGGTACGGGAACTGGTCCGCCGGGCGCGGGTAAGAGGTCGAGGTTGACTATGGTTTGGGCGTGCGGGGCGGTGCCCGGCTTCGACATACCCGGGAGGCGAGACGATGAGCGGCGGGCTCTACCGCAGCGCGAACGCCGCACAGGGGGGCGGTGACCCGGGCGGTCGCCAACCGTCGGACGGCGCCACCTTCATCTCCGCCGAACCGCTCAACCAGCCGGCGATGGAGTCGACCGCGCCGCCGCAGGAGCAGGTGGGCGAGGCCAGCGCCGCGACGAACAGCGCGGTGATGGCGGCCGGCAGCCTGGTGAGCCGGGGTACGGGGTTCCTGCGCACCTTGGCGATCACCGCGGCGCTCGGCTCGGCGGTCGGTGACGCGTACACCACCGCGCAGATCCTGCCCGGAATGGTGTACGAGTTCCTGCTCGGCGGCATCCTCACCAGCGTCCTGATCCCGGTGCTGGTACGCCGGCGCAAGTTCGACGGCGACGGCGGCCAGGCGTACACGCAGCGGCTGCTGACCCTGGCGGTGCTCGCCCTCGGCGCGGCGGCGCTCGTGGCGGTGGCCATCGCTCCGGTGCTGACCTGGTTGTACGCCAGCGACGAGTCGAGCCAGGACTACCAGAGGCTGGTCACCAGGCTGGCCTACCTCATGCTGCCGATGATCTTCTTCACCGGCCTGTCCGCGTTGATCAGCGCGGTGCTCAACACCCGTGGCCACTTCGCCGCGCCGATGTGGGCGCCGATCCTCAACAACATCGTCGTCATCGCGACCGCCGGCCTCTACATCGCGATCTTCACGACCGACACGATCGATCCGGGCGAGATGACACCGGGCCGCATCCTGCTGATCGGCGGCGGCACCCTGCTCGGCGTCGCCGTCCAGGCCGCCGGTCTGCTCCCGGCGCTGCGCAAGGTCGGTTTCCGGTGGCGGTTCCGGTTCGACTTCCGGGCGCTGGGGTTGGGCGAGCTGGGCCGGCTGGGCGCCTGGATGTTCTGCTACGTGGCGGTCAGCCAGCTCGGCCTGATCGTCGTGTTCAACCTGCTGAGCCGGGCCGGTAAGGGCAACGCCGGCCCGCTCATCTACAACAATGTCTTCCTGCTGCTGATGATGGCGCACGGCATCATCGCGGTCTCGATCATCACCGCGCTGATGCCCCGGATGAGCGCCGCCGCCGCCGACGGCCGGCACGCCGACCTGGCGGCCGACCTGTCCCGGGGCACCCGGACCGTTTCGGCGGTGCTCGCGCCGATCGCGGTCTGCTACGCGGTGCTGGCCAGCCCGATCGCCTTCACCCTCTTCCGGTACGGCGCCTTCACCGACAGCGACGCGCGGGCGACCGCCCCGGTGCTGTTCTTCGCCGCGGTCGCGCTGGTGCCGTTCGCGGTGAGCCAGCTCTTCACCTTCGCCTTCTACGCACTCCCCGACACCCGTACGCCGGCCCTGGTGAACATTCCGGTGGTGGCCCTGCGGGCCGGCGTCCAGATCGTCCTGTTCGCCGCCTTCTCCCCGAGCTTCGCCGCGTCCGGGATGATGATCGGCAACGCGGTGTCGTACCTCGCCGCCGCCATCGCCTCCGCCTGGCTGCTGCGCCCCCGGGTGGGACGCATCGGACTCGGCGGCATCGTGCGGACCCTCGGCCGGGTCGCGGTCGCCGCGCTGGGCGCGGCGCTGGTCGGCCTGCTCGTGGTCAAGCTGCTCCCTGGGGACGACACGCCGACCCGTCTGGAGGCGGTCGTCCAGCTGGTCGTCGGCGGCGCGGTCATCGGCGGGACGTACCTCGGCCTGGCCATGGTGCTGCGGATCCGCGAGATCACCGAGGTGGTCGGCATGGTCCGCAGCCGACTCGGCCGCTGACCCCTCCCGGCCCGGGCCGGGGATGGACCGCACGCTGAGTGAACGAGGATCACCAGGCTGGGGATGCGGCTGTGGATAACTCGGCAATCCACCGCTCAGCAGCCCTATCGGCCTGTGGATAACCAACCGGACGGCTGAGCGTGGAAGGGCCGGTCGGCGGGAACCCCGGAAGCGTCGGCGCCGGTGCCCGGTACCGGTCCGGCCCCTCCGGCGACCACGTGCAAGCAACCTCTAGATTGGCTGGTACATGTGCCAGCAACGTGGTTGACAAGGGTCGTAACGGGACCAGGCCATCGACAACCGGCAGCTCTGCCGGGGGCGGCGGGAAGATGACATGTCGGTGAGACGGCCGGCACGGGTAAGGTCGCTGTCAACGGGTACGGCAGGCGCCGGCGCTCGCGCCGACACCGGTCGGCTGGTTCCTTGGAAGGCAGAGCGGGAAGCCACATGCCCAGCAGCGCGGGTCCATCGATCGACACGATCACCGAGGGAGGACGGGTGACCCAGGTCGGCGAGGGTCAGGAGGCGGAGGAGAGCGCTCCGCCGGTCATGACCTTCGGTGCTCCCACGGCCGGTGAAGTCCTCGCCGAGCGGTACGAGCTGGTCGAGCACATCAACAACGACAGCGCGGGCCGACTGGTCTGGCGGGGCGTCGACGTCATACTTCGCCGTCCGGTCGCCGTCGTGCTGCGCTACCCGGGTGGCGACTCCGCCACCGAGATGCTCCAGGCCGCCGTCGCGGCCAGCCGTGTCATCCACCCCAACCTCGTCGGCGTCTACGACGCGATCGACGAGGACGAGCGGGCGTACGTGGTGCGCGAGTGGGTCGACGGGCAGTCCCTGCGGGAACTGGTCGCCGACGGGCCGCTGGACCCGGCCCGGGCCACCGCCATCGGCAACGCCGTGGCCAGCGCCCTCGCCGCCGTCCACGCCACCGGCATGGTGCACGGCAACGTCCACCCCGGCACCGTCATGATCAGCGACGAGGGCCGGGTGGTCCTGGCCGACGCGCGCACCGACGGCGCCGACAGCCAGGACATCGACGTCCGCGCGGTCGGAGGTGTCCTCTACTTCGCGCTGACCGGTCACTGGCCGCACACCGAGGTGCCGCTGCACGGTGCCACCGCCGGTCACGGCCGCGCGTCGATCCCGGACTCCGTTCGGGACGCCGCCGGGGTGCTGGCCGCTCCCCGACAGGTCCGGGCCGGCGTGCCGGCGTACCTCGACGACCTGACCATGGACCTGCTCGACGCGGAGATCGCCCCGCCGCCGTCCGACGTGCTCGCCGCCGAGTTGGGCCGGCTGGACGTCCCCGCCGACGACCACTACCTGGACAGCGCCGGGCCGCTGCGGTTCGCCGCCGACACGGAGGACGAGCCGTCGCCGCTGGCCGTGGCCGGCGGGCGGAAGGTCGCCATCGGCATCGCGGGTCTGCTGGCGGTCGCCCTGGTGGGTCTCCTGATCGGCATCAGTGTGCTGGACGGGGACGACAAGAGCCCCGGCACCAACCCCGTCGCGGCACCGAGTTCCAACCCGCCGGCCAACGGGGAGGCCACCCCGGCGGCGACCGCCGTGCGCAAGCTGACCGTGCGGGAAGCCCGAATCATCGACCCCGACAGCAAGGTCCGGGACGAGCTGGACGACGCCGACAAGGTGATCGACGGAGACCCGGACAAGGCCTGGGGCACCCACACCTACACGACGGCGGACTTCGGCCGGCGCAAGGACGGCATGGGGGTCTGGCTGGACCTGGGTGCGCCGCACAACGTCAAGTCCGTGCAGGTCAACCTGTCCGCCCGGGGCGCCTCCGCCGTCCTGTACGCCGGCACCACGACGCACCCCTCCTCGTCGGCGGGGGACAAGGCGCTCGTGCAGAACTACCAGCAGACGCAGATCGGTCAGCCGTTCGAGGCTCACAAGGGCACCACGATGAACTTCGACGGCTTCAACGCCGACCAGAAGTACCAGTACCTCCTGGTGTGGATCACCGAGTTGCCCTCGAACGACCGGGGCTACCAGATCGACGTCGAGGAAATCACGGTCCAGGGGTCGTGATCCGGCCAGCCCGTCCCGGCCCCCGCTTCCGCAGGACGCGGTGGTGAGCGTGGACGGCGGGCGGAGGACCGGACCGGTGGGCGGCACGAGCGGCGCACCGGTCCCGTCGTCGGAGGACCCGACCGACCTCGACCTGCTGCACGCCCACGTGGCCGGTGACCGGGACGCGTTCGCCGAGCTGTTCCGCCGGCACCGGGACCGGCTCTGGGCGGTGGCCCTGCGGACCGTCGGCGACCGCGAGGAGGCCGCCGACGCGCTCCAGGACGCGCTGCTGTCGGCCCACCGCGCGGCCGGTCGGTTCCGGGGCGACTCGGCGGTGACCACCTGGCTGCACCGGATCGTGGTGAACGCCTGCCTGGACCGCATCCGGCGCCGACAGACGCACCGGACCGTGCCGCTGCCGGACGGCGTCCACGATGCCGCGTCGGGCTCCGCGACCGGCGGGGTGGAACCCGCCGCACCGGCACCGGATCACGACACCGCGCTGGTCGTCCGGGACGCTCTCGCGGCACTACCGGTCGAGCAGCGGGCCGCGCTCATTCTCGTCGACGTGCAGGGGTATCGGGTCTCCGAGGCGGCGCTGATCCTGGGCGTGGCCGAGGGGACGGTCAAGAGCCGGTGCGCCCGGGGCCGGGCACGGCTGGCCCGGTCGCTGGGTCACCTGCGGCCCCGGTCCGCCCCCGACCGGGAGGGGCCGACCGGCGCGGTGACGACCGAGGCGACCGTGCCGGCCGTCACCCCCGGGAACCCGCAGCCCTCCGGCAACGTCGGATCGGGGTCGGGGCGGTCCCGGCGGGACGCCAGACAGGAGGACGCGTGACGACCGGGGAGTTCCGCGAGGTCGACCACGACCTGCTCGCCGACTATGTCGGCGGGGCGCTGGACGGCACCCCGGACGAGGCGACCGTCGCCCGACTGGTCGACGAGGTGCCCGCCTGGGCCGAGGCGTACGCCCTGCTCGCCCCGGCCGTCGCGGACGTCCGGGCCGACCTGGCAGCGT
The DNA here is from genome assembly GCF_040656655.1 of Micromonospora sp. NPDC049799. NCBI lineage: Bacteria > Bacillati > Actinomycetota > Actinomycetes > Micromonosporales > Micromonosporaceae > Micromonospora > Micromonospora sp. NPDC049799. The sequence goes on along the minus strand of NZ_JBFAMU010000007.1, from coordinate 21,862 downwards.
GGGGGATGGCGGCGGTGGCGATGCCACCGGACGTGACCGACCGGCTCGCCGCCGTCCTCGCGCACGCCGGCTCCGACGGTGACGCCGCCGACCTGGCCGAGCCGGTCGACGCCGTTTCCGGTGGACGCGACGGTACCGGCCGACACGGCCGCGGCACGATCGGGAACCCGGTGCCGGCACAGCCGCTCGGCGGGCGACGCCCGGCGGGCGTACCCGGACCCGTTCCGGATCGGGACACGGCGACCGGTCCGGGGCGACGGCAGCGGCGCTGGACGCGGGTCGCCGGGCCGATCGCGCTGGCCGCGGCGTCGCTCGCGGTGGTCGGACTCGGTTTCCAGCAGGTCGCCGGGCGCGACGGTGGCAACAACGCGACGTCGGACGCCGCCCACCCGGAGGCGGCCGCCCCCGCGGGCGGCTCGGCGTTCCGGACGGTCGGGCCACCGCAGCGCAGCGGAACCGAGTACACGCCAGAGGTGCTGGCCGCCCCGTCCTTCACCCGGAGCCGCTCGTTGGCGAGCGTGGCCCCGGACGACCGACCGGGCGCGCAGACCGACAAGGGTCGGGTCGCCGGTCCGGCCTCGCTCTACCGGCTGGACGATCCCGCGGCGCTGGGTGCCTGCCTCGCCGCGATCACCGCCGAGCACGGCAGCGCCCCGCTCGTGGTGGAGCTGGTCGACTACGCCCGCTTCCAGGGCGAGGCGGCGCTGGTGGTGCGCTTCACGGATGCCGCCGGTGCGAAGTGGTCCTGGGTGAGCGGTCCGGAGTGCGGCGTCCCGGGGTCCGGCTCGGACGCGCGCTTCCGTACGCGGGTAGGGTGAAAACACGGTCACCGGGCCTTTGACCGTCCACGTGACGTGACCCACCGGATGACCGGCTCGGGAATCCCCGGTTCGTACGATGACGTTCTGCACATCAGGCTGCCGGCACCCGCGCGAGGCGTCGGCATCGGATCGGCACCGGTGCGCGCGCCGGGGCCGAACACACACCATCGGGAGACGGCAGTGGACGAGGTCCGCAACCTGATCATCATCGGCTCCGGGCCGGCCGGTTACACGGCGGCGGTCTATGCCGCGCGCGCCAACCTCAAGCCGCTCGTCATCGAGGGCGTGCAGTCCGGTGGCGCCCTGATGACCACCACCGAGGTGGAGAACTTCCCCGGCTTCGCCGACGGCATCCTCGGCCCCGAGCTGATGGACAACATGCGCAAGCAGGCCGAGCGGTTCGGCGCGGAGTTCCTCACCGACGACGTGACCCGGGTCGAGCTGAAGGACACGGGCGAGACCGGCTCCGACGCGCTGAGCACCGTCTGGGTGGGCGAGACCGCGTACCGGTCGAAGGCCGTCATCCTCTCCACCGGCTCGGCCTGGCGGCCGCTGGGCGTTCCCGGCGAGCAGGAGTACCTCGGCCACGGCGTCTCGTCCTGCGCGACCTGTGACGGCTTCTTCTTCCGTAACCAGCACATCGTGGTCGTCGGCGGCGGCGACTCGGCGATGGAGGAGGCCAGCTTCCTCACCCGCTTCGCCGAGTCGGTGACCATCATCCACCGCCGCGACTCGTTCCGGGCCAGCAAGATCATGGCCGAGCGGGCGATGGGCAACGAGAAGATCAAGGTGGAGTGGAACACCGTGGTCGAGGAGGTCCTCGGCTCCGACGGCAAGGTCTCCGGCGTACGGGTCCGCAACGTGCACACCGGCGAGTCGAAGGTCCTCGACGTCACCGGCGTCTTCGTGGCCATCGGTCACGACCCGCGCAGCGAGCTCTTCCGTGGGCAGGTGGACCTCGACGACGAGGGGTACGTGAAGGTCGAGGCGCCCAGCACGCGGACCAGCATCCCCGGTGTCTTCGCCGCCGGTGACGTGGTCGACCACACCTACCGGCAGGCGATCACCGCCGCGGGCACCGGTTGCGCGGCCGCGCTGGACGCCGAGCGCTTCATCGCCACGCTGCAGGGCTGACCAACAGATACACATCCCCAAGGAGGGTCATAGTGGGAGCAACCAAGGCGGTCACCGACGCCAGCTTCGCCAGCGAGGTTCTCAAGTCCGACAAGCCGGTTCTGGTGGACTTCTGGGCTGAATGGTGTGGCCCGTGCCGGAAGGTCTCTCCGCTGCTGGAGGAGATCGCCGGCGAGATGGGTGACCAGGTCACCATCGTCAAGCTCAACATCGACGAGAACCCGGAGACCGCGCGCACCTACCGGGTGATGTCGGTGCCGACCCTCACCGTCTTCAAGAACGGCGAGCCGGTGCAGTCCATCGCCGGCGCCAAGCCGAAGGGCGAGCTGGTCAAGCTCATCGAATCCGCGCTCTGAGCTGCCCGGACGTCTCCACGTCGACCCCGTACCCGGTCCGCCGGGTGCGGGGTCGACGTCATTTTTCCGGCGCGCCCACCTCACGGCCACCGAGCGCATAACCTCAAGCCTGGGGCCGCCCGGCCAGCCAGGCATCCGTGCAGAGGGGGTCGTGCGTGCGTCCGATCCGACCCGGTGACCGTGGACCCGCGGTCACCGAGATCCGTACGGTGCTCTCCGCTCTCGACCTGCTCGGGCCGGCGACCGCGCCTGACGCCGACGACTTCGACGCGCACACCGAACGCGCCGTCCGGGCCTTCCAGCAGTCGCGGGGGCTCAGCGTCGACGGCCGGGTCGGCGCGGAGACCTGGCGCGCACTCGACGCCGCCCGCTGGCGACTCGGCGCCCGCACGCTCTACCACGCGGTGCCCGAGCCGCTCACCGGCGAGGACGTCCGAACGCTGCAGGAGCGCCTCCTGGAGATGGGGTACGACGTGGGCCGCGCGGACGCCATCTACGGCGTACGGACCTCCCGCGCGGTCGCCCAGTTCCAGCGGGAGGTCGGGCTGACCCCGGACGGCACCTGCGGGCCGCACACGATGAACGCGCTGCGCCGCCTCGGCCGCAAGGTCGTCGGCGGCCGGCCGCAGTGGCTGCGCGAGTCCGACGCCATCCGCCAGTCCGGTCCGACGCTCGTCGGCCGGACCGTCGTCGTCGACCCCGGCCACGGGGGGACCGACCCGGGTGTGGTGGTGCCCGCCGGCCCGCTCCGGTGGACCGAGGCGGACCTGGTGCACGACCTGGCCAGCCGGCTGGAGGGGCGGCTCGCCGCCTCCGGGGTGCGGGTGCAGCTCACCCGGGGACCGGCGCAGCGGGCCTGCCTGCCGGACGTGGAGCGGGCCCACCTCGCCAACTCGCTCGGCGCCGACGTCTTCATCTCCCTGCACTGCGACGGGCACGCCAACCCGGCGGCCGAGGGCGTCGCCACGTACCACTACGGCACCGACAACGGGGTCACCTCGGCGACCGGTGAACGGCTTGCGGGGCTGGTGCAGCGGGAGATCGTGGCGCGTACCGGGCTGCGCGACTGCCGTACGCACGCCAAGGCGTGGGACCTGCTGCGACTGACCCGCATGCCGGCGGTACGCGTCGAGATCGGGTACCTCACCTCGCCCGACGACCGAGCCCGCCTGGTCGACCCCCGGTTCCGGGACACCCTGGCCGAGGCCGTCGTCGCCGCCGTCCAACGGATGTACTTCCCGATCGAGCGGGACGTGCCGACCGGCTCGATCGACGTCAGCGAACTACGGGCCGTGGTCGCCGCCGGCACGGTGGTCGACTGACCGCGCCCCTCACCCCGTTGTCGAGCGGGTCGCGGGCGCCGGGCGGACCGGGCGGAGGAGCGTTTCCGGGCTCATCGAGCCGAGCAGCTTCTCCAGCGCGTACTCGACGTCGGACTTCCAGCTCAGCGCGGTCCTCAGCTCCAGCCGCAGCCGGGGGAAACGCGGGTGCGGCCGGACCGTCTTGAAGCCCACGGAGAGGAAGAAGTCGGCGGGAGCTACGCAGGTGCCGGTCGGGTCGGCCGCGTCACCGAACTTGGCGTCACCGAACGCCTCGATCGCCTTGATGCCGCGCTTGGTGAGGTCCCGGGCGACACCCTGCACCAGCATGCGGCCCAACCCTCCGCCGGCGAAGGCGGGGACCACGTTGGCTGTCATCAGCAGTGCCGCGTCCGGGGAGACCGGGGAGGTGGGGAAGGCCATCGAGCGGGGCACGTAGGCCGGCGGGGCGTACATGACGAAACCGGCCGGCATCCCGTCGACGTAGACGAGCTTGCCGCAGGACCCCCACTCCAGCAGCGTCTGCGAGACCCAGGCCTCCTTCTCCAGGCCCGGGTCACCGGCCTGACAGGCGCGGTCCGCCGAGACCGGGTCGAGCTCCCAGTAGACGCACTGCCGGCACGGACGGGGCAGGTCCTCCAGGGTGTCGAGGGTCAAGCTGACCAGACGTCGCGACATTGGCGCATCCCCACATTAGGCTCGGGGTGAGACCGGCATGGAACGACACCGCCGCGATCCCTGCCCCCGACGAGCGATCGTACGCCGCGATCGGACGCGACGGGAGGGGACGCGCGAAACCCCACCCGTCGGCGGGACCCGGTCCGGCATGTGGACGGCCGGCGCCGGCACCGCGACCAGCCGGTCCGGGGCGACTAGTATCGACAGTCGGCGCCCCGAGCCGCCCATGGTCGCCGGTGTCCCGGGTACCCCGGGGCGGGAACCACCCGAGCAGCCATCGAGGTGATGTCATGACCGGCACGACGCTCGACGACTACACCGACCGGTACGCCCGTCGTGTGCGGGGCATGACCGCCTCGGAGATCCGCGCCCTCTTCGCGGTCGCCAGCCGGCCGGAGGTGGTCTCCCTCGCCGGTGGCGCCCCCTACATCGCGGCCCTGCCGCTGGACGCGGTCGGTGAGATGCTCGGCCGGCTCGGCTCCGAGCACGGTGCCACCACCCTCCAGTACGGCATCGGCCAAGGCACCCCGGAGCTGCGCGAACGGATCTGCGAGGTGATGGCGCTCTCCGGCATCGACGCCGCGTGCGGCGCCTCCCCGGAGGACGTGGTGGTGACCGTCGGCGGTCAGCAGGCCCTCGACCTGGTGGCCCGGCTCTTCCTCGACCCGGGTGACGTGGTGCTCGCCGAGGGGCCGACCTACGTCGGCGCGCTCGGGGTGTTCCAGGCCGCCCAGGCCCAGGTGGTGCACGTCGCTATGGACGACGACGGGCTGGTCCCCGAGGCGCTGGAGGCGGCGATCGCCGAGCAGGCGCGGGCCGGCCGCCGGGTGAAGTTCCTCTACACCATCCCGACCTACCAGAATCCGACCGGCGTGACGCTGACCGAGGAGCGGCGGGAGCGGGTGCTCGACATCTGCGAGCGCGCCGGCCTGCTGGTGGTCGAGGACGACCCGTACGGTCAGCTGGGTTTCGAGGGTGACGCGCCGGCGCCGCTGCGCGCGCGGCGCCGCGACGGGGTCTTCTACCTCAGCACGTTCTCCAAGACTTTCGCGCCAGGCCTGCGGGTGGGCTGGATCCTCGCCCCGCACGCGGTCCGCGACAAGCTGGTGATCGCCAGCGAGGCGCAGATCCTCTGCCCGAGCGGCTACGCGCAGGCCGCCGTCTCCACCTACCTGGCCACGATGCCGTGGCGGCAGCAGCTCAAGGTGTACCGCGAGGTCTACCGGGAGCGGCGCGACGCGTTGCTCGACGCGATGGCCGACCTGATGCCGGACGGCACCACGTGGACCACCCCCGCTGGTGGTCTCTTCGTCTGGGCGACCCTGCCCGACGGGCTCGACTCGAAGGCGATGATGCCCCGGGCGATCAACGCCCGCGTCGCGTACGTGCCGGGCACCGGCTTCTACGCCGACGGCTCCGGCACCGGCAACATGCGGCTCAACTTCTCGTTCCCGTCGCCGGAGCGGATCCGCGAGGGCGTACGCCGGCTGGCCGGGGTGATGGAGCAGGACATCGCCATGCGGCGGGTGTTCGGGGCGGTGGGCCGTCCCGGTGTGCGGCGCGGCCGGGCCGGCTCGGACGCCCCCGGTCCCGACTTGGCATGATTCCGGCATGGGTCCCACCGCTGCCGACCGTTCCGTCGTGACCGATCCCACCGTCACCACCGACCTGCGCGTCGTCGTCCTCGCCGGTGGCCTCTCCTACGAGCGGGACGTCTCGCTGAGGTCGGGCCGTCGGGTGCTCGACGCCCTGCGGGCCGTCGGCGTCGAGGCCGAACTGCGCGACGCCGATGTGACTCTGCTGCCGGCGCTCGCCGCCGACCCGCCTGACGCCGTCGTGATCGCCCTGCACGGTGCCACCGGCGAGGACGGATCGCTGCGCGGGGTCCTCGACCTCTGCGACGTTCCGTACGTCGGCTGCGACGCCCGCGCGTCCCGTCTCGCGTGGGACAAGCCCTCCGCCAAGGCGGTGCTGCGGGAGGCCGGCATCCCGACCCCGGACTGGGTCGCCCTGCCGCACGACCGCTTCTCCGAGCTGGGCGCCGTCGCGGTTCTCGACCGCATCGCCGACCGGCTGGGCCTCCCGCTCATGGTGAAGCCCACGCAGGGCGGGTCGGGGCTGGGCGCCGCCGTGGTCCGGGACGCGGCGGCGCTACCGGCCGCGATGGTGGGTTGTTTCGCGTACGACTCGACGGCGCTCGTCGAGCGGTACGTGCCGGGCATGGACGTGGCGGTCTCCGTGGTCGACCTGGGCGACGGCCCGCGCGCGCTCCCGGCGGTGGAGATCGTGCCGCGCAACGGGGTGTACGACTACGCCGCCCGCTACACCGCCGGCCGGACCACCTGGCACACGCCGGCGCGACTGGACCCGGCGGTGGCCGACACGGTCGCCGAGGTCGCCCTCGCCGCACACACGGCTCTGGGGCTGCGGGACCTCAGCCGGGTCGATCTCATCGTCGACCCGGCCGGTCAGCCGCACGTCCTGGAGGTGAACGTGTCGCCAGGGATGACCGAGACCTCGCTGCTGCCGCTGGCGGTGCAGGCGGCCGGCCTGGACTTCGGCCGCGTCATCGGCTCCCTGGTGACCCGGGCGGCTGCCCGCCGCCGCTGAGAGCGGCGACCTCCCGGTCCTTTCCTCTTCCTCAGTCCGCCGTGCGATCGACCTCTGCGGCAGCCGTGACGACGTCGTCGGTGGTCGGCAGGGGTGTCTTGTCGTCCGGCGACGCCAGGGGCTCCTCGTCCGGCGGCGGCAGGGGTGTCTCCTCGTCGGACTCGATCACGGACACGGGCTCCTCCTCGTCGGCCGCCGCGGCCGGGGACGCTGCCGCCGCCGCGAGGCTCGACGGGGCCTGCCACTGGATGCGCGGCGGTTCGGCGAGCGGTCGACCGCCGAACTCGGCCAGCCAGGCGGCCACCATCGCCAGGTTCTCCCGCCACCTGGCCTCGGAGATCGGCGGCAGGATGGAGTCCCACAGGGACAGGAACGTCCCCCGCAGTTGGAGCTGACCGTACGGCCGGGCCAGGAACCACATGTGCAGGTGCGCCGACCCGTCACCCCAACGGTTCACGTGTACCCGGCCGACCCCGTCGAGGGACCGGATGGCCCGTTCGAGCCGTACCGTCATGACCCCGAGTTCGGCGGCCAGCAGATTGGGCAGGTCGCCCAGGTCGAGATGTGAGCGGGATTCGAGGATCAGCACCATGGGCAGGCCGGTCGGCCGGTCCATCGCGCGGACCCGCCACCGCTCGCCCACCCAGATGTACGCGTCGTCGGGAGCGTTGCAAGCGGTGCATTCCCGGTGGCCCTCACCCTTGCGGGGCGGCTCGACCGGGACCGGATCGTTGAGCTTCTTGACCCGAAGGTCACCTTCGAACGGAAAGGACGGCCACTGGGTGAAGTCCGGGACTGAGGGAGGGGTGTCGTGCACGACGCTGACCCTAGTCGTTCGCGAGGCGACTGTCCCTACCCGATTCATCGGCCGCCGCCGCTTCCGGGATCATCCGACAGCCCTTCTCAACAGCGATATCCACAGGCTGCTGAGACACCCGCCACACCGCGTAATCCACAGGTCAGCGGCCTGTTTCACGCGTTGTTTCACGTGAAACGGGTGCTACCTGTGGACAACGGGTGTGGATAACTTTTGAAGTCGCCGGAGGGGTCGCCCCCACACCGTCGACTTGGTTGGGGCCAAGAGCTTCCCGATCTCTGTTTCACGTGAAACCCGACCTCGGAAGTCCGCCGCGTCCTCTGCTGCCCTCCGGGCGCGCCCGCCCCTGGGCGATCCTCGCGCTCCGGCCTCCCGTGCCTGACCGCTCCGGCATATCGCTCGGGCCCAGCGTCGATGTCCTCCGACCGGCGCCGCCTCGGCCCGGCACGCTCCCACACCGCCGAGAGTCGCAGCGCCCGCCACGCCACCGACCCGAGGAGCCACCGCCTCCAGAGACAGCCGCAACCTGCGGCACGACGGTAGGCGCTGAGAAGGCTCGCATCGGCTTTCCTCGTGGAGTCGATCTCGACCTCCCTGACGGCGCAGACACGCCTACACCACGGCGGGAACTCAAGGCATCGGGCTCCGACAGAGGAAAGGAATCCTTTCCCTGCTTCCCCGTTTCACGTGAAACGGGGACCGACGGTCCACGGAGAACATGTCCGGTTGACGCCAACACCGCACCCGCCGCCAGCACGCGGTCGGCGACCGGCCGCGACGCCGCCGTCGTAGGCACTCCGACGGCGGCCTGTCGAGCTGATGTCGCCGATGCATCGCGCTAACGCCGCGGTGGCGCCGGCCGGCGGGTGGGAACGGCTCGCCGTCGCCGGTGACCCCCACCCTCCGTCGCCGGGGAGCGGCACCCCCGGCCGCCGGGGAGCCGGGGAGCCGGGGATCGGTCAGGAGCGGTCGGCGAAACCATCAGATCCCTAACCCGTCTGTGGTGCCCGTGGCGGCACGAACCAGGCGGGGGCGGGGCAACTCCGCCCTCCCACGTTCCGATCGCGGCCTGAGGCTTCCTGGCGGGCGTGCGGGCGAAGGCCCGATCGACGTCGTCACCGGAAGCTAGAGCGAGGCCGGTGCGAGGGCCGGACCACGCCGTGGACCCCCGTCGGCGGCCGTGGCAGCAGCCACCGACCCGGACCAGGGCACCAGACCCCGCCCTGTGAGGCCGCAAACGAACCGGCCGCGTGCTCCCGGAAGGGATCACGCGGCCGGCGTAGGCGTCCGAGGGCGTCACTCCTCCGCGGACTCCTCCTGCTCGACTCCGATGATGCCGACGATCCGCTCCAGGTCGTCGACCGTGGCGAACTCAATCGTGATCTTCCCCTTGCTCCGGCCGATGTCCACCTTGACCCGGGTGTCGAACCGGTCGGAGAGCCGGTCGGCGAGGTCGGTGAGCGCGGGAGCATGCGGCTTCGGTCGCCGCCGAGCCGCCTCCTTCTTCGACGAGCCGTCGCTCAGCGACAGGGCCACGATCTCCTCGGTCGCCCGTACCGAGAGTCCTTCCGCGACGATGCGGAGGGCCAACTGCTCCTGGGCGTCCGACTCGTCGAGGCTCAGGAGGGCCCGGGCGTGGCCGGCGGAGAGCACGCCCGCAGCGACCCGCCGCTGCACCTGCGGGGGCAGGTTGAGCAACCGGATGGTGTTGGAGATCTGCGGCCGGCTCCGGCCGATCCGTCGGGCCAGTTCCTCATGGGTGGCGCCGAACTCGTCCAGCAGTTGCTGGTACGCGGCGGCCTCCTCCAGCGGGTTCAGGTTGGCCCGGTGGATGTTCTCCAGGAGCGCGTCCCGCAGCATGGCGTCGTCGCGGGTGTCCCGGACGATCGCCGGGATGTTCTCCCGCCCGACCGCCTGGGCGGCCCGCCAGCGCCGCTCGCCCATGACGAGTTCGAACTTCTCGTCGTCGAGCTGGCGGACGACGATCGGCTGGAGGAAGCCGACCTCCTGAATGGAGGTCTTGAGCTCCTCCAGGGCGTCCTCGTCGAAGACCTGCCGGGGCTGCTTCGGATTCGGCACGATCGAGTCGACCGGGATCTCGGCGAACCGCGCACCGGGAACCGGGCTCAGGCCGCTGCCGACGGCGACCGCGGTCGCGGACACGTCCGGAGCGGGCGTCGCCGGGGTCGGCGAGGCCGACGTGTCGAAAGCAGGCCCGTCGGCGGTGTCGACCACGCCGGTGCCGGCGGTCGGTGGCGGTCCGGTCGGGATGAGAGCCCCCAGGCCCCGCCCCAGACCGCCCCGTGGACGGTTCTTCATGCCACGCCTCCCCGCGCCTCGTCCCCACTACGCATTCCGGCCCACCGGCTCCTTGACGCCCCGCTCGGCGATCTCCTGCGCGGCCTCGAAGTAACTCGTGGCACCCCGCGAACCGGGATCGTAGGTCATCACCGACTGGCCGTAGCTGGGTGCCTCGGACACCCGGACGTTGCGGGGTATGACCGCCTGGAGGACCTTGTCGCCGAAGTGGTTCCGGACGTCCTGCTCGACGGCGTCCGCCAGGCGGGTCCGCCGGTCGTACATGGTGAGCAGGATCGTGGACACCTCGAGTCGCGGGTTGAGGTGCTGCCGGACCAGGTTGATGTTGCTGATGAGCTGGTTCAGGCCCTCCAGCGCGTAGTACTCGCACTGGATGGGGATCAGCACCTCCTGCGCGGCCACGAGAGCGTTGACCGTCAGCAGGCCGAGCGAGGGCGGGCAGTCGATGAAGACGTAGTCGAAGTGCCCCGGGTAGCCGGTGATCGCGCGGGAGAGCCGGGACTCGCGGGCGACCACCGAGACCAGCTCGATCTCCGCGCCGGCGAGGTCGATGGTGGCCGGCACGCACCAGAGGTTCGGGATGCCTTCTACCGCCTGGGCCACCTCCTCCAGCGGCTCACTGTTGATGAGGCAGTCGTAGACGTCCGGCACGCCGGTGTGGTGCGGGACGTTCAGCCCCGTGGAGGCGTTGCCCTGAGGGTCCAGGTCGACCACCAGTACACGGTTGCCGTGCAGAGCCAACGCCACTGCCAGGTTCACCGTCGTGGTGGTCTTGCCCACTCCGCCCTTCTGGTTCGCGACGCACATCACCCGCGTCCGCTCGGGCCGAGGCATCGTCACCTCGCCACTCGGATTCAGGATCTGCACGGCGCGCATCGCCTCCATAGCCAACGGTGGATCATCCTCTTCGCGCGTCGGGGTTTCACGTGAAACGTACGCGTCCTCGGTTGCGACACGCCCGTAGGAACCGGGTGGGGTCGTGGTTGTGTCGGTCACGGGCACCGGGCCGGGCGCCGCGTCCGGTACGCCGGCGGGCGTCGGCTGGTGCGGTACGGCCACTTCTGAACGAGCAGGGACCACCCCGCCGTCGTCGGGCGCGTTCCGGACGGCGGGCGCCGGTGTCGAGCCGGAGACGGCCCGCGCCACGCCGGTTGCCGGCGGCTCCCGGCGAACCACCGGATCGCAGTCCGCCGGCCGGGTCGACACGTCGCCCGGCACCTCGCGCGGCCAACTCGGGTGGTCGGTTTCACGTGAAACAGGATCGCTCGCTGATCCGGTCACGCGTGGATCGTCGTACCTGCCGTCGTCATGCACCTGTCATCCCTGCCCGCTTCGGATGGTCGGTCCGCACCCCGTCAACCGGACGCATGTGCGCTCGCGCCTGACGAGCGTACGGCCCGGCGGGAGCGGGCGGGATCCGATGAACGTCCGTCGCCGCCCGCTCCACACTATCGACGCGCGGCCAGCCTACGGCGCACGGGCGTGGCCGGTCCACGTCGGGCTCTCATCCTTCGTTCCACCCCCGTACCGATTCAACGACTCAGGGGTGGGGCAGGACAGGGCAAACGAGGTGCAGACGTCAGCGGCGCCGGGACCGCCCGCCACGCGAGCGCTTCGGCGCCTTGGGCCGCACCGGCCCGACCATGCGTTCCCGCACGATCTCGACGACGGTCGTGGGTGGGTCGATGATGCCCTCGCCGCAGCGGTGGATCTCCGGCGTACCGCCGCCGAGCCGCGTCACCGTGCCAGCGTGCTCCGCGATCTCCTCGGCCACCGAAGCGCCCTTGAGCGCGATCAACCGTCCACCGCGGACGGCCAGCGGCAGGCACCAGGTCGAGAGCCGATCCAAGGGTGCGACCGCACGGGCGGTGACGACGTCCCCGGTCAGCGGGGCGGCACCGCTCGCACCGGTGGCCGCCTCGTCCGCACGGCCCCGGAACACCCGGACCATCTTTGCCAGGCCCAGCCGCTCCACCGTCTCGATGAGGAAGGAGGTACGACGGGCCAGCGGTTCGATGAGAGTCACCGTCAGATCGGGACGGGCGATCGCGAGCACCAGGCCGGGCAGGCCCGCGCCCGACCCGACGTCGAGCACGGTCGCGCCCTGCGGAATCCGTTCCGCCACGGCCGCACAGTTGAGCAGGTGCCGGTCCCAGATCCGGGGAGCCTCCCGCGGACCGATCAGGCCACGCACCACTCCGTCGGTGGCGAGCAGTTCCGCGTACGCGGCGGCCAGGTCCAGCCGGTCGCCGAAGAGCGTGCGCGCGGCCTCGGCCAGGTCGGGCGGGAGGACGGCGTCCTCCGGGGACGGTGTGCGGGCCGGCGCGGCCGTTTCCTCGTCGGAGGAGGCACGGACAGGCGACGGCCCGGACGGCGTGCCGCCCGGGCCGGCCACGGCACCGGCCGTGGTGTCGTCGTGGGTCACCCGGTCAGTCCGCCGGCCGGACGATGATGCGCCGGTTCGGCTCGACGCCCTCGGACTCGCTCTCCACGCCGCTCATCGCGTTCACCACGTCGTGCACGCACTTGCGCTCGAACGCGGACATCGGCTCCAGGCGGACGGGCTCGCCGTGCTCCTTGACCTTCTCGACGGCGTTGCGCGCGACGGCGGCCAACTCCTTGCGGCGGGTGGCCCGGTAGCCGCCGACGTCGAGCAGCAGCCGGCTCGGGGAGCCGGTCTGCCGGAAGACGGCGAGACGCGCCAGCTCCTGAAGGGCCTCCAGGGTCGCACCGCGCTGACCGACCAGGTTCTGCAGCCGCGCGCCGACCACCTCGACGACCGGACGACCACCGGAGACCAGCTCGTCGATGTCGCCGTCGTAGTCGAGGATGTCGAGCAGCCCCTCGACGTAGTCGGCCGCGATCTCGCTCTGCCGGAACAGCTCGCTCTCGCCGGCGGCCTTCTTCTCCGTGCCGGTGGTGCCGGTCTCCTCGGTCTCGTCGGCGTCGGCGTCGTCGTCGCCGGTCGCCACGGTCGCCCCGATCGCCTCGGTCTCCTCGGCGTCCAGGGAGTCGTCGGCGCGGGGGGTGCTGGTGTCGGTCACGGTGTCATCTCCGTAGTCGCTCGGCCGGACCGTCGGGTCCGCTGGTCTCCCGTGGCCGGCGGGAGGTCACCGGTGCCCACGGGCACGTCTGTACGGGCAGTTTCGCCCGTGTCCGCGTCGCGCGCGGTGGTTCCGCCCCGGCGCCGGCCGTACGGCGGCAGCGCGGTGCGGAACGGGCCGCCGCCGGTCACCCGACGACGGCCCGGAGGGTCAGCCCTGCCGCTTGGCGGGTCGACCCTTCTTCGGGTTGACCGGCTTGGCGCCCGGCTTCGGCCCGGCGACCTTCGGCGCGACCGGCTTGGCCGGCACCTGGGCGGCCTGCTTGTTGCGGCTGAGCAGACCGCCGGTCTTGGCGGGCTGGACCGGGGTGCGGGCCGAGGTGCCGGACTTGGCGGTAACGCTCGGCGGCGGTGGGAACTTGCGCAGCACCCACTGCTGCTGGGCGAGCGTGAAGAGGTTGTTCGTGACCCAGTAGATGATCACACCGATCGGGAAGATCGCGCCGGAGATCAGCAGCGACAGGGGGATGCCGTAGAGCATCAGGCGCTGGATCATCCGCTGCTGCGGGTCCTCGGCCCAGCCGGTCTTGAGGATCATCTGGCGGCTGGTCAGGTAGGTGGTGCCCATCATGACCAGCACCAGGATGCCGGCCATGACCTTCACCGTGGTGCCGTCGGCGTCGAGTCGCGCCAGTTCCTCGGCGGTGGAGCCGAACTTGCCGGCGATCGGCGCGGTGAAGATCTTCGCCTGCGAGGCGCTGTTGAACTGGTCGACCGTCCAGCCGTAGAGGGTCTTGTTCTCCTTCGCCGGGTCGAGCCGGCGGAGCACGTGGAAGAGGCCCAGGAAGACCGGGATCTGGAGGAACATCGGAAGGCAGCCCATGAGCGGGTTGGCCTTTTCCTTCCGGTAGAGCTCCATCATCTCCTTCTGGAGCGTCTCCCGGTCACCCTTGTGCTTCTCCTGCAGGGCCTTCACCTGCGGCTGGAGCGCCTGCATCGCCCGCTGCGACTTGATCTGCTTGACGAAGACCGGGAACAGGATCACCCGGACGGTGACCACCAGGAAGATGATGGCGAGGATCCACGCCCAGTTCGTCCCGAGCACCGCGCCGTCCGGCACCCCGATGCGGTCCCAGGCCCCATGCCAGGCCAGCAGGATCCACGAAATCGCGTAGTAGATCCAGTCGAGACTAAACACTCAGGCTCCAGTCACATCGGCACGGCGGCGACCGCCCGGCTCCGGCACCGGGTCGAATCCACCTGGGTGGAAGGGGTGGCAGCGCAACAACCGCCGGACCGTCAGGCCGGCTCCCCGGAACGCGCCGTGGCGGGCCACCGCCTCGAGGGCGTACGCACTGCACGACGGGTAGAACCGACAGCGGGCCGGCAGAGCCGGACTTATCCACCGACGGTACGCGATGATGGGGCCGGTCAGCACCCGGGCACCGGTTGTCACCGGGGGCGGAACCTCGTGCGGCGCGCTCACCGCGACCGCCGTCCCCGGGGCGTCCGAGCAGCGGCGAGCGCCGCGTCGAGGTCACCCTCGAGCCGGGCGTACGGCGCGTCCGCCGCGGCGGGCAGGGCACGGACGACGAGGGTGCTGCCGGCGGGCAGCTCGGTGAGCCGCTCCCGGACCAGATGCCGCAGTCGACGGCGGACCCGGTTGCGGACCACCGCGTTCCCGACGGCCTTGGACACGACGAAGCCGGCGCGGCTGGACGCGGAGGCTTGCTCCACGTCACTCCGCGCCGGCTCCGACAGGTCTGGCTGGCCGGGTACCGCAGGCAGGGTCAGATGGACGACGACCGCGCCACGGCCGACGCGTCGGCCACCACGGACCGCTGCGGCGAAGTCAGTGCTGCGCCGCAGGCGTTGCGCGGCCGCCAGCACGACTGCCCACGTCCCCGGATCTGCCCGGTCGGCCTCAGGCCGCCAGGCGGGTGCGACCCTTGGCGCGACGGGTCGAGAGGATGGCGCGGCCGGCACGGGTGCGCATGCGCAGCCGGAAGCCGTGGGTCTTCGCGCGCCGGCGGTTGTTCGGCTGGTAGGTGCGCTTGCTCACGTCAGGCTCTCCGTTTTCGTACGCCCCGGGCGAGGGGCTCGCCGGGGTCGTGTGGTGGTCCAGGCCACCTCGGCGGTGGCCCCCGATCGGTGCTGCCCGGCGACGCGAGACCTCGGTGAGGCGGGGACGCGACCGCGGACAGCAAGCATCCATCACCCTAGCAGAGGGCGAGAGAGCAGCCGCTCCAGCCTACGCAGGGGTGCAACGACCGTCAAACACTCCCACCAGGTCGAACATCGGACCGGCGGCACGACCGAAGCGGCCGTTTTCGCTGATGCCGACAAGGGCGCCTGCGCGTCGGCGGTTGATGGTGCGGTGACAACGCTGCTACCGTGCCCGATTGCGGTCGGCGTCGACGGGTGCGGTCTTCGCCGACGGGGCAAGACCGGACAGGGCAGTGGATCGTTCGGCACGGTGAACCCGCTTCAGCGCCCGTTCAGGCAGGGGGCAGGTCCGACCCGCGTCAGGCGGGCAGCCACAATCGGTGCGTACACAGGCTGTGGATAACTTGTGGACGAGGACCGGTCAGCCGTCCGGGTGGGGTGATGTTCCACCCGCTCCAACGCGGCGGGCCCGGGACGGCCGACCGGGAAGACGGGCGGCGTCCGGGAGCAGAGGCGAGGGGGTGGCACGACGGTGGCCGGTACGACCGACCTTGCCGAGGTGTGGACGGCGACGACCGACGAGCTCGCCGACGAGATCATCTCCGCGCAACAGCGGGCGTACCTCCGGTTGACCCGGCTGCGCGCCATCGTCGAGGACACCGCTCTGCTCTCCGTCCCGGACGCGTTCACGCGCGACGTCATCGAGTCGCGACTGCGTCCGGCGATCACCGAGGCGTTGACCCGCCGGCTGGGCCGGCCGATACAGGTGGCGGTCACCGTGCGCGTGGCGGAGGACGGCTCCGGCCGCCCGGCCGGCACCGTCTACCGCAGTGCCCCCGAGCCGGCGCCCGAGAGCGGACCGGTCGACTACGCCGGCGGGCCGGTCGACTACGCCGCGGGTCCAGGAGCGAAGTCCTTCGACGAGCGGCCGGACACCGGCGACGGCCGGCAACAGCTTCCTCTGATCCCGGAGCAGGCTCAGCCCGAGCGTCGGGCCGACCACGCGCCGGAGATCCCGCACGCACGTGACGACGGGCACCGGCCGGACCCGGGCGGCCGGGGCGGTCAGGAGCCGCTGTTCAGCACCGCCTTCGCCGAACCCCCGCGACCGGACCGGCCCGCCGGTCGGCGTGGCCCGGATCGGCGGGACCTCGAGGAGCCGGCCGCCCGCCTGGACCCGCCGCTCGGCGAGAGCCGGGGCTTCGACGCCCGCTACCGCGAGGATTCGGTGTCCCCCCGGGACCAGCACGTGATCCGGGCCCTGCCCCGCGACGGTGCTACGGACAGCGGCCCGGGCCGGGGTGGCGCGGATCACCGGCCGGGCGGTCGGGACGACCGCCGGGCGGGCGCCGACGGTGGCGGCAACCGGCTCAACCCGAAGTACATGTTCGAGACGTTCGTCATCGGCTCGTCGAACCGGTTCGCGCACGCGGCGAGCGTGGCGGTCGCCGAGTCGCCGGCGAAGGCGTACAACCCGCTCTTCATCTACGGCAGCTCCGGTCTGGGCAAGACCCACCTGCTGCACGCCATCGGTCACTACGCGACGACGTTGGGCAACGCCCGCTCGGTGCGGTACGTGTCGACCGAGGAGTTCACGAACGACTTCATCAACTCGCTGCGGGACGACAAGATCAGCGCGTTCCAGCGCCGCTACCGGGACGTCGACATCCTCCTGATCGACGACATCCAGTTCCTGGAGAACCGGGAGCGGACCCAGGAGGAGTTCTTCCACACCTTCAACACCCTGCACAACGCCAACAAGCAGATCGTGATCACCTCCGACCGGTCGCCGAAGCAGCTGGCGACGCTGGAGGACCGGCTGCGGACCCGGTTCGAGTGGGGCCTGCTGGCCGACATCCAGCCGCCGGACCTGGAGACCCGGATCGCGATCCTGCAGAAGAAGGCGGCGCAGGAGCGGCTGTACGCCCCGCCGGACGTGCTGGAGTTCATCGCCTCGCGGGTGTCGAACTCGATCCGGGAACTGGAGGGCGCCCTCATCCGGGTGACCGCGTTCGCCAGTCTCACCCGGTCCACCGTCGAGCTGTCGCTGGCGGAGGAGGTGCTGCGGGACTTCATCCCGGACGGCGCCGGCCCGGAGATCACCGCTGACCAGATCATGGTCTCCACCTCCGAGTACTTCGGCGTGAGCCTGGAGGACCTGCGCGGCCACTCCCGGTCCCGGGTGCTCGTCAACGCCCGCCAGGTGGCCATGTACCTGTGCCGCGAGCTGACCGACCTGTCGCTGCCCCGGATCGGCCAGGCCTTCGGCGGCCGGGACCACACCACCGTCATGCACGCCGACCGGAAGATCCGCCAGCAGATGGCCGAGCGCCGGTCGCTCTACAACCAGATCGCGGAACTCACCAACCGGATCAAGCAGACCACCTGAGCGGACCACCGTGACGAACGACGCCCGGCCGGACGACCGGCCGGGCGTTCGGCGTCTGCGGACCCGTCGGGGGTACCCGGAACGGCCGCCCAACGGTTCTCCACAGCCCTGCGGCTTGACCCTCGACATGGTGTAGGCCACAGGATCGAGGCCGTGTCCGTCCACCGTCCGAGTCGTTGTCCACAACTCGTTGTCCACAACCGGTGGACAACTACGGTCCGCCCCCCCGACAGTTACCCACAGGTTGTGGAGAAACCCTGGGGACGAAGCTGTGGACGCCTGGGGACAACCACGCCGTTGTCCACCGACGACGGTCTGCCTGTGGGCAAGCTGTTGAAGGTTCTGGGGATGACGGTCATTGAGCCGCTTCCACGTGTCCACAGACCTGGGGAGAAAGTCGGTGGATTACCGGTGGACAACCGGTGGACAACGGTGGACAGCCTGGGGACGACGGCGGGCTGTGGACCGGGGCACGAGTTGTACCCCCGGTTCTCCACAGGGAAACCACCGGTGGATAACCTGTCTGACCTGCGCAGACGTCGGTTCTCCACAGTTTGCACAGGTGCGATGAAGACGATGGGTTATCTCTTCTAAGAAGAACAAAAACCAATCACCACCGTTGGACTTCCTGTGGATCGGGCCGGACACCGCCGTCGGCGGTCGCCCCGGCACCTGGATCCACGGGGTCGGGCGCACAGCCGATGCCCACGCGCCCTAAGGTGCGATGGGTACCCGCCGGTCAGGCGGGACGGTAGGCAGCGGTCGGCATGAGAGAGTTGTCGCTGACGTCGACGCGGAGGCATTGATGAAGTTCCGAGTAGAGCGTGACGCGCTCGCCGAGGCCGTGGCCTGGACCGCGAAGAGCCTGCCCAACCGGCCATCCGTACCGGTGCTCGCCGGCGTGATGCTGCGCGTCACCGACGGCAACCTCCAGGTCTCCGGCTTCGACTACGAGGTTTCCAGCCAGGTCAGCGTCGAGGTGCAGGGTGACGCCGACGGCGCCGCCCTCGTCTCCGGCCGGCTGCTGGCCGAGATCACCAAGGCGCTGCCGGCCAAGCCGGTCGACATCGCCGCGGTCGGCGCCCACCTCGAACTGGTCTGCGGCAGCGCGCGCTTCACCCTGCCGACCATGCCGGTGGAGGACTACCCGTCCCTGCCCGACATGCCGGAGAGCGCCGGCACCATCGACGCCGCCGCCTTCGCCGCCGCCGTCGCCCAGGTCGCGATCGCCGCCGGGCGGGACGAGACGCTGCCGATGATGACCGGTGTCCGCATCGAACTCTCCGGCAGCACGATGGCCATGCTCGCCACCGACCGCTACCGGCTCGCCCTGCGCGAGATGGAGTGGAACCCGGACGACCCGGAGATCAGCCTCAACGCCCTCGTGCCGGCCCGGACCCTGAACGACACCGCCAAGGCGCTCGGCCCGATCGGCGGCCACGTCACCATGGCGCTGTCCCAGGGCGGTGCCGGCGAGGGCATGATCGGCTTCGCCGGTGGCACCCGCCGCACCACCAGCCGGCTGCTCGACGGCGCCAACTACCCGCCGGTGCGCTCACTCTTCCCCGCCACCCACAACGCCGAGGCGCGGGTGCCGGTCAGCACGCTGATCGAGGTCGTCAAGCGGGTCGCCCTGGTGGCCGAGCGGGCCACCCCGGTGCTGCTCAGCTTCAGCGCCGACGGCCTGGTGGTCGAGGCCGGTGGCACCGAGGAGGCGCGCGCCAGCGAGGCCATGGAGGCCACCTTCACCGGTGACCCACTGACGATCGGCTTCAACCCGCAGTACCTGATCGACGGCCTCGCGAACCTGGGGGCCCAGTTCGCCGTGCTCCAGTTCGTCGATGCCTTCAAGCCGGCGGTGATTTCACCCGCTGGCGAGGATGGCGAGGTCCTCCCCGGGTACCGGTACCTCATCATGCCGATCCGCGTCTCCCGCTGATCGCGCCCGAGTAGACCCGAACGCACGGAGGTAGGGACAGATGCAGCTCGGCCTGGTAGGGCTCGGCCGGATGGGCGGCAACATGCGCGAGCGGTTGCGCGCCGCCGGGCACGAAGTCGTCGGCTTCGACCACAACGCTCAGGTCAGCGACGTGGCCAGCCTGGCGGAGCTGGCGGAGAAGCTGGAGTCGCCGCGGGCCGTCTGGGTCATGGTCCCCGCCGGCGTCACCGACGCCACCATCGACGAGCTGGCCGGCGTGCTCGGCGCCGGCGACATCATCATCGACGGCGGCAACTCGCGCTTCAGCGACGACGCCCCCCGCGCCGAGCGCCTCAACGAGCAGGGCATCGGTTACCTCGACGTCGGCGTGTCCGGCGGCGTCTGGGGCCGGCAGAACGGTTACGCGCTCATGGTCGGCGGCGCGCAGGAGCACGTCGAGCGGCTGATGCCGATCTTCGAGGCGCTGAAGCCGGCCGGTGAGTTCGGCTTCGTCCACGCCGGCCCGGTGGGTGCCGGCCACTACGCCAAGATGGTGCACAACGGCATCGAGTACGGCCTGATGCACGCCTACGCCGAGGGTTACGAGCTGCTCGCCAAGTCCGAGCTGGTCACCAACGTCCCGGGCGTCTTCAAGTCGTGGCGCGAGGGCACCGTGGTCCGCTCCTGGCTGCTCGACCTGCTCGACCTGGCCCTCGACGAGGACCCGGAGCTGGCCGAGCTGAGCGGCTACACCGAGGACACCGGCGAAGGCCGGTGGACCGTCGACGAGGCCGTTCGGCTCGCCGTGCCGCTCAACGTCATCACCGCCTCCCTCTTCGCCCGGTTCGCCTCCCGCCAGGACGACTCGCCGGCGATGAAGGCCGTGGCCGCGCTGCGCCAGCAGTTCGGCGGGCACGCTGTCCACAAGCGCTGACCGGTATCCACAGCCTGTGTACGTCCGCCGGCTCGAACTGGTCGACTTCCGCTCGTACGAGCGGGTCGCCGTGGACCTGGAGCCGGGGGCGAACGTCCTGACCGGCCCCAACGGTGTCGGCAAGACGAACCTCGTCGAGGCGCTGGGCTACGTGGCGACCCTGGACTCGCACCGGGTCGCCACCGACGCCCCGCTGGTGCGGATGGGCGCCACCTCCGCGGTGATCCGCTGCGCGGTGGTGCACGAGGGCCGGGAACTCCTGGTGGAGCTGGAGATCGTCCCCGGCAAGGCCAACCGGGCCCGGCTGGGGCGGTCTCCCGCCCGCCGGGCCCGCGACGTGCTCGGTGCCCTGCGGCTGGTGCTGTTCGCACCCGAGGACCTGGAGCTCGTCCGCGGCGACCCCGCCGAGCGTCGCCGCTACCTCGACGACCTCCTGGTCAGCCGCCAGCCCCGGTACGCCGGGGTGCGCGCCGACTACGAGCGGGTGGTCAAGCAGCGCAACGCCCTACTGCGCACCGCGTACCTGGCCCGCAAGACCGGCGGCTCGCGCGGCGGTGACCTGTCCACCCTGGCGGTGTGGGACACCCACCTCGCCCGGCACGGCGCCGAGCTGCTCGCCGGCCGGCTGGAGCTGGTCGCCGCGCTCGGCCCGCACGTGACGAAGGCCTACGACGCGGTGGCCGCCGGCAGGGGCGCGGCGGGGATCACCTACCGGCCCTCGGTGGAGCTGACCGAGCCGACCACCGACCGGGCCGCGCTGGCCGAGGCGCTCACCGCCGCGCTGGCCGAGGCCCGCTCGTCCGAGGTCGAGCGGGGCACCACCCTGGTCGGTCCGCACCGCGACGACCTCACCCTCACGCTCGGCCCGCTGCCCGCCAAGGGGTACGCGAGCCACGGCGAGTCCTGGTCGTACGCGCTGGCCCTGCGGCTGGCCGGGTACGACCTGCTGCGCGCCGACGGCATCGAGCCGGTGCTGGTGCTCGACGACGTGTTCGCCGAGCTGGACGCCGGCCGCCGGGAACGTCTCGCCGACCTGGTCGGCGGAGCCAGTCAACTGCTCGTCACCTGCGCGGTCGACGAGGACGTGCCGACCCGCCTGCGGGGTGCCCGGTACGCGGTCGGTGAGGGGACGGTGCGCCGTGTCGGATGAGTCGGAGCGCCCCGGCGGCGCGGGGGACCCGGACTCCTCGCCCGGTCGGGGCCGCGTGGCCGGGGGCGCGGGGCGCGGTGCGCGTACCTCCTCGGGAGCCGGCGGGACGACGGGCCGTGCGTCACGGACGGCCGGTACCGGCGCGGACGCCGCACCCGGCGGGGACGGGGGCGACGGGCCGGCGGAGGGCGGGTCCGGGCCACAGCTG
>NZ_JBFAMU010000006.1:0-39939 GCF_040656655.1 Micromonospora sp. NPDC049799 | reverse complement strand
CCGGCCACCCCGCCGCCCGGCGGCCTCCACCCGCCCCCACCGCCCGGGGAGACGCCGCCGCCCGCCGTCACCGGTGAGCTGGCCGAGGCCGCCAACCGGGTCCAGGCCGCCATCGCGGAGGTCCGGGCCGCGCAGGCCTCCGGCGACTTCGAGCGGTACGGCCGCGCGCTCAAGGCCCTGGACGAGGCGATGGCCGCCTTCCAGACCGCGCAGGGCGCCCGGCCGACGCCGGCCCCCTCGGGCAGTGCCAGCCCGCCCGCCTCCCCGGCGGCGAGCGGCAGCGCCGCACCGACACCGGGCGGCTGATCCGCCCCGGAACGCCGACAGTGCCCCCGCATCCGCCAGGACGCGGGGGCACTGTCACTTTGCCGACGTACGAGGTGCAACCCGCCGGACCGTTGCCCCGTCCTTCCTGCGACAGCATCGAGGGACGGGGACACACGGTGGGGACATGAGGGACGCGACGAGTTTCGACGAGTTCTACCGGAGCACCGCCCGACGGATGCTCCGGTACGGCTACGCGGTCGCCGGGGACTACACCGAGGCGCAGGACCTGGTGCAGGAGGCGTACGCGCGGGCCTGGCGGCAGTGGGGGCGGCTGACCACCCACCCCGCCCCGGAGGCGTGGTTGCGGCTCGTGATCGCCCGGCTGGCCACCGACCGGTGGCGCCGTCTGGCCGGGTGGCGGACCGCGCTCAGCCGTACCGGCCCAGCTCAGGTGGTGCCGGCGCCCAACGAGGATTCGGTCCTGCTGGTCGCCGCGCTCCGCCAACTGCCGGCCAACCAGCGGCAGGCGCTCGCCCTGCACTACCTCTTCGACATGTCCGTGGAGGACATCGCCCGCGAGACCGACGTCGCGACGGGCACCGTCAAGTCCTGGCTTTCCCGGGGCCGCGCACGGCTCGCGGCCCTTCTGCCCGACCTCGACACGCAGCGACTGGAGGCCACCGATGTCGCGTGATCTGTCCGACCTGTACCAGTCGCTCGCGGCCGACGCCGACGAAGGAGGCCTGGCGGTTCCGGAGTCGGTCCGCCGGTACGCGGACCGGCGCGCCCGGGTCCGTGCCGCCGGTGGAGTGCTCGCCGTGGCCCTGCTCGTCGGCGGAGTGGTGGCCGGCGTGCAGATGGGGCTGCCCGGTCAGCGGGACGGCCTGGCGCCGCCCGCCACCACGCCGACCCCGGCGATGACCGGTCCGACCCCGGCGCCGAGCCTGACTCCCTCCCGGCCGGCGACGTCACCCACGGGTGCGCCGTCCACCCCGTCGACCACCGCCGCCTCCGCGCCGCCGCGTACCCCCAGGTCGATCCCCGACCGGGCGTTCTTCGCCCCGCCCGCGGCCTACCTCAAGGGTGAGCCGACCTTCACCGACGGCGACCACGTGCCGGACCTGTGCGGTGCCGATCTCGCCGACCAGGTCGTCCAGCGCAGGATCCGGCTGATCCTGTACAACCTGAAGCCCAACCAGCCCGAGGACTGGACCCCGTACGGCAGCTACCACCACACGATCACGATCCACCGCGCGGGCACGGCGAACGACTGGATGGCCGACCTGCGCCGGGCGGTGCGGGACTGCTCCAGCCAGGAGATCGCACCCGGGCTGGTCTCCCGCCAACGCCTGCTGGACGGCGGCGGCCACGGCGACGAGGCGGTGCTGTTCGAGATGCGGTCACCGGCGCGTACCGATTCGGGCGAGCCGGCCAGCGGGGAGCGCGTCCAACTTGTCCGCGCGATCCGGGTCGGTGACGTGGTGACCGTGCTGTGGGAGCGGGGCTGGGAGAGCAGCGGCAGCGCCGACCGCGACCAGTTCGACGACTACAGCCGCCGGGCCGGGCGGGCCGTCGAGGCCTGGCTGGACTGACCGGGCGGGGGCGGGGCCACGTCCTAGGCCCCGCCCCCTGGTCCCGCGCCTCCGCGTCGTTGCAGGTGAGGGCCGGGTCGCCCGGCGTGGGCGGGGTCGTTTTGCGGTGCCGACCATGGGTGCGCTAGTGTGGAGAAACCGACGCGGGGTGGAGCAGCTCGGTAGCTCGCTGGGCTCATAACCCAGAGGTCGCAGGTTCAAATCCTGTCCCCGCTACCACGTCGAAAGGCCCCGAGGGATTCCCTCGGGGCCTTTCCGCATCTCGTGTCTGCTCCCTTGCGGCTGGGCGGTGACGCGGGCGGGCCGCAGGGGGAGAGCGCGTTCGGGCCGGGTCCGGTGGACGGCCGTACCCCACCCGGGGCCGGAATACGGGGTCGCCGATCATGACCGAGCGGGATGCGATAGAGTAATGAAGCCGACGCGGGGTGGAGCAGCTCGGTAGCTCGCTGGGCTCATAACCCAGAGGTCGCAGGTTCAAATCCTGTCCCCGCTACTGACACGAAGGGCCCCGGGAGAGATCCCGGGGCCCTTCGTCATGTCCGGCCCCGCTCGCGTCCGCAGCCCGGGCCCGTTGTCGGCCGCGACCGGGTTCCCGCAGGTCGGAGGCGTCCGCGAGAGGTTCCGGCCGGCCCCGGAGGCAGGACCGCGGAAGGTTCTCCCGGTCGACCGCCCTGCCGAGCTTGCACTTCTCAGCGAGGATGGGGGGCATGTCATCTTTCGGGAAGTGGTGGGGCCGGCTGAGCGCGGTCCTCGGTGCTGTCGTGCTGTCGGTGTTCGTGCCTGTGGCGGCCTGGGCGTCCACCGGCCCGGGCGAGCTGGTAATGGAGGCCGCGCGCCGACGCCGGGGCGGCGGTGGCTTCGGCTTCCTGGGCCTGCTGTGCTGCCTGGCCGTGGTCGCGCTGATCGTCTTCTTCATCCTGCGCATGATGCGCAACCGCCGGGGCGGTCCTCCGCGCTGAGCGCGTCGTCCCCGACGTGGCGCCCGACTGTGCCGGGTGCCACGTCGGGGCGGGGATCAGGTGGCCAGCGCGGCGTCGGCCCGGAGGAGGAAGCGGTCCACGGCCTGCCGGGTGCTCACCGTGCCGGAGCGGACGCTCTCGGCGGCGGCCAGGAGCAGGTTGCGTACCTGGGGATGGCCCTTCGGCGGCGGGCTGGGGGCCGGGCCGAGCTTGTCCGACAGCTCCGCCCCGAGAGCGGCGGCGCGCTGCTGGGCGGGGTCGTTGATGCTCCCCTCGGTGTAGCGGCGTACCGCGAGGCTCGGGTTGAGGCCCCGCTCGTGGCCGAGGATGACACCGGCCTCGCCGTTCGAGGTGAGGAAGTTGATCACGTCCACGGCCACGGCCGGATGCCGGCTGCCCCGGAAGACCGTCCAGTACATGGACGCCCGGGCCCACTGCGCGGCCGCCGGCCCGGGGACGCTCGCCACGCCGAGTTCGTCCTCGGTGAGGCTCTGGAGTGCCGGAAGCTGGTGGGCCCACGCGAAGGACGCCGCGGCCGCCCCGGTGATGACCAGTTGGCGGGTCAGGTCCCCGCTGTCCGCCTGCTCGATCAGAGCGGCGCTGGGGGTGGCCCGGTCACGCCGGGCGTCCTGCCACAGACGGAACCACTGGAGCAGTTGCTCCCTGTCGAACGCCAGATCGCGTCCGCGGTAGAACTCCGCGCCCTGGGCCCGCAGCCACATCCAGAACGCCCGGTAGTCGCCGGAGGGGTCCATCGTTCCGGCGACCCGGCCGCCACTGGCCCTGGTGATCCGCTGCGCCCAGTCGACGTAGTCGGGCCACGACATCCCGGTGCGGGGCTCCGGTAGGTCCAGCCGGCGCAGGAGGGCGCGGTTGAAGACCACCGCCGCCGCGGTCTGCCCTGCGGCGACGCCCATGGTCCGTCCGCCGACCTGGCCGTAGCGCACCAGGCCGTCGGGCAGCGCGCGCAGGTCCAGCCGGTTGTCGGCGGTGTAGGGGCTGAGGTCCAGCGTGATCTCGCGGAGCCCGTACTCGGTCAGCACGCCGTCGTCGAGCTGCATCAGGTCCGGCACGTTGCCGCCCGCCGCCTGGGTGGCCAGCCGGTCGTGGTAGCCGTCGGCGCCCTGCCAGGTGACCCGGAAGCTGACCTCGGGGTTCCGCTCCGAGTAGAGCCGCAGCGCCTTCTCGGTGAGATCGGCCCGCTTGCGGTCCCCGTACCAGAAGACCGACAGTTCGACCGGCCCGGCCGCCACCGGGCTGGTGGAATCGTCGCTGCACCCGGTGAGCCCGCCCGCGCCGAGCAGTGGCCCGCCGAGCAGCGCGGCGAGGACCCGACGTCGACCCGGGTCCGCGCCGGGGCGGGGAAGGAGCGGTCGGGGAGCGGGCACGGGGGTCTCCTGGCGGGTGGCGCGGTGGTGCGGCCGGATAATTCACGCAGGAGACGCGGGAAGGTGTCAACGTCCGTCCGGGTCGGCGCCACTCCTCGCCGGCGTACGCATCGACGCCCGCGCCACCGGCGGCGGCCGTACGCGGGCCACGTGGTGTACTAGGGCGCGTGGAACTTCTGCACTCGGGCAAGGTCCGGGACGTCTACGCCGACGGCGACGACCTGATCCTGGTCGCCTCCGACCGCATCTCGATCTACGACGTGGTGCTGCCGACGCCGATCCCGGACAAGGGCAAGCTGCTCACCGCGCTCTCGCTGTGGTGGTTCGAGCAGCTCGCCGACCTGGCACCGAACCACGTGGTCTCGGCCACCGACGTACCCGAGGAGTTCGCCGGGCGGGCGATCCGCTGCCGGCGGCTGGAGATGGTGCCGGTGGAGTGCGTGGCCCGGGGCTTCCTGACCGGCGGCGGCCTGAAGGAGTACCAGGCCACCGGTGCCGTTTCCGGTGTCGCGCTGCCGCGCGGCCTGGTCGAGGCGTCCATCCTGCCCGAGCCGATCTTCACCCCGTCGACCAAGGCGCCGGTGGGGGAGCACGACGAGCCCATCACCTTCGACGACGTGATCGACAAGGTCGGTGCGGAGACGGCCGAGCGGCTGCGCCGGATCACCCTCGACGTCTACCGACGCGGCGCCGAGCTGGCCGCCGACCGGGGGATCCTGGTCGCCGACACGAAGATCGAGCTGGGGTGGGCGCCGGACGGCACCCTGACGATCGGCGACGAGCTGCTCACCTCCGACTCGTCCCGGTTCTGGCCGGCCGAGTCGTACCAGCCGGGGCGCGCGCAGTTCTCCTACGACAAGCAGTACGTGCGGGACTGGGCCACCGAGAGCGGCTGGAACAAGCAGGCCCCCGCTCCGGAGGTGCCGGCCGAGGTGGTCGAGGCGACCCGGGCCCGCTACGTCGACGTGTACGAGAAGCTCACCGGCAACCGCTGGGACTGACCGCTGCCGGCCCGTCGGGGCCTGGACGCCTCCGCTGATCCGTACGATGTGCGAACGTGCGCGACATCGCCGTCTTCAGTGGAACTGCCCATCCCGACCTCGCGGCGGAGATCTGCGCCCACCTCGGGGTGCCGCTGTACCCGGTGCGGGTGTCCCGGTTCGCCAACGACTGTCTGGAAGTGCAGTTGCAGGCCAACTGCCGGGAGCGGGACGTCTTCCTGATCCAGCCGCTGGTGCCGCCGGTGCAGGAGAACCTGGTCGAGCTGCTGCTCATGATCGACGCCGCGC
Organism: Micromonospora sp. NPDC049799; assembly: GCF_040656655.1. Lineage (NCBI taxonomy): Bacteria > Bacillati > Actinomycetota > Actinomycetes > Micromonosporales > Micromonosporaceae > Micromonospora > Micromonospora sp. NPDC049799. The sequence goes on along the minus strand of NZ_JBFAMU010000006.1, from coordinate 34,444 downwards.
GGGGGGCGTCCGCCGGCCGGATCACGGTGGTACTGCCGCACTACGCGTACGCCCGCTCGGACAAGAAGGACGCCCCGCGCATCTCGATCGGTGGGCGGCTGGTGGCCGACCTGCTCACCTCGGCCGGCGCCGACCGGGTGCTGGCGATGACCCTGCACTCCCCGCAGGTGCACGGCTTCTTCAGCGTCCCCGTCGATCATCTGCACGCGCTGCGCGAATTGGCCGCCCACTTCGCCGGGTACGACCTGTCCGACACGGTGGTCGTCTCGCCCGACCTGGGCAACGCCAAGGAGGCCGCCGCGTTCGCCCGCCGGCTCGGCACCCCGGTGGCGGCCGGCGCGAAGCAGCGGTTCAGCGACGACCGGGTCACGATCAGCGCGGTGATCGGCGACGTGGCCGACCGCGACGTGATCGTGCTGGACGACGAGATCGCCAAGGGCAGCACGGTGATCGAGTTGATGGAGCACCTGCGGGAGCGGAACGTCCGCTCGATCCGCCTGGCCTGTACGCACGGTCTCTTCTCCGCCGGCGCCCTGACCCGGCTCAGCGAGCAGGAGGGCGTACTGGAGATCGTCTGCACCAACACCGTGCCGATTCCGACGGACAAGCGGGTGCCCAAGCTGAAGGTGCTCTCGGTGGCACCGGCCCTGGCCGAGGCGATGCGCCGCATCCACAACGGCGAATCCGTCAGTACCCTCTTCGCCTGACCGACGTGCCGCCGACGGGGTCAGTCGTGGTGGTGGGGGCCGGTGCGGTCGCGGGTGGCGACGGCGGCGCTGATCCGCACCAGCGTGCCGGCCGTGCCGGTCTCGACCTCCATCGTGTCGCTGAGTTCCCGAGCCAGCCAGAGACCCCAGCCGCCGGCGGTGTCGGGTGCGGGGCGGCTGCGGTCGTTCAGTCGGTGGGCGCTGATGCCGTGCCCGTGGTCGGAGACCTCGCAGACCAGCCGCCCCGACTGCCGCCACAGGCGCAGCCAGCCCCGGCCGCCGCCGTGCCGGACCGCGTTGGTGATCAGCTCGTTGACCGCCAGCACGAAGTCGTCCAGGCGCTGGCCGCCGAGCCCGGCGGCGTGCGCGCAGGAGGTGACCGAGTGCCGGAGCTCGGTCACCTGAGCCTGGTCGAAGGCTTCGGCGATCAGGGGGGAAGGTTCGATGGGCACAACCGTACGCGGTGCGTCCGGCTCTGCGTTCGTCATGGCCCCGTCCCCGACAGCGGATCCTCCGCTCTTTCGCGGCATTTCCACGGTACGTCAGGGTTTCCCCTGCCGCACCTGCCGGCCTCTGCGCGTCTGTGGGGCTGTGGCATCGTGACAGCCGTGCCGACGTCGCCCGGTGGGTTCGAGGTCCCGCTCTGGCGGGCGCTCGCCGTCTACCGGGTCGCCTCCCTCGCGTACGTCGTCGTGCTGGCCCTGCGGGACGCCGACCGGTACGCGCATCCGCTCGCCGCCGGTGCCCTGGTGCTGGTGATGGCGGCCTGGACCGCCGTCACCGTGGCCGGCTACGCCCGCCCGGCCTGGCGGCGGTGGCCGCTGCTGCTGGCGGACCTCGGCGTCGTCCTCGGCATCGTGCTGGTCACCCCCTGGGTGGTGGGACACGCGGCGCTGGCGGCCGGATCGCCCACCCTGGCGGTGGCCTGGCTGGCGGGCCCGGTGCTCGCCTGGGCCGTTTCCGGCGGGCGGCGGCGGGGCACGGTCGCGGCCCTCGTGCTGGCCGCCGCGGACCTCGGCACCCGGGGGACGGTGACACCGTCGGCGTTCAACGGCGCGATCCTCATGCTGCTCGCCGGGGTGGTGGTGGGGCACGTGGCCCGGCTGGCGGTCACCGCCCAGGAGCGGCTGCAACGGGCGGTCGAGCTGGAGGCCGCGACCCGCGAGCGCGACCGGCTCGCCCGGGGGATCCACGACTCGGTCCTGCAGGTGCTCGCGCTGGTGCAGCGACGTGGTGCGGACCTGGACGGCGAGGCCGGGGAACTGGCGCGGCTCGCGGGGGAGCAGGAGGCGGCCCTGCGCGCGCTGATCAGCGGCGTGCCCGCACCGGTCACCGACGCCGAAGCGGAGGAGGTGGACCTGCGGGCGCTGCTCGGCCGGTACGCCTCCACGCTGGTCTCCGTGTCGGCACCGGCCGGCCCGGTGCCGCTGCCCGGAGCCGTCGCACGGGAGCTCGCCGCCGCCACCGGCGCGGCCCTGGACAACGTGGCCCGGCACGCCGGCGGCCGGGCGTGGGTGCTGGTCGAGGACGAGGGGCACACGGTGACCGTGTCGGTCCGCGACGAGGGACCCGGCATCGGAGACGGTCGGCTGGCCGAGGCGGCGGCGCAGGGACGGATGGGTGTGTCCCGCTCCATCCAGGGCCGTCTCGCCGATCTGGGCGGTACCGCGCGGATCACCTCCGCCCCCGGTGCCGGTACGGAGCTGGAACTGGTCGTGCCCCGGCGGTCGACGTGACCGCCGGTCGTACGGCGGTCGACGGGGCCGCCGGCACCGGAGGGACGGGGGAGTGCCCGTGGCGCGGGTGATGGTGGTCGACGACCACCCGATGTGGCGGGAGGGGGTCGCGCGCGACCTCACCGAGGCCGGCCACCTGGTGGTGGCCACCAGCGGGGAGGGGCGTCAGGCGGTGCGGGTGGCCGCCGCCGCCCGACCGGACGTGGTGGTGCTCGACCTGCAGCTGCCGGACGTCTCCGGGGTCGAGGTGATCCACGGGCTGCGGGCCACGCTGCCGGAGGTGCGGATCCTGATGCTCTCCGCCAGCGGCGAGCACCAGGACGTGCTGGACGCGGTGAAGGCCGGGGCCACCGGTTACCTGCTGAAGTCCGCCGCCCCCGCGGAGTTCCTGGACGCGGTGCGGCGGACAGCGGCGGGGGAGCCGGTCTTCACGCCCGGCCTGGCCGGACTGGTGCTCGGCGAGTACCGCCGGCTGGCGGCCGATTCCCCGGGCGGGGCCGGCGCGTCGGGGTCCGCCGGTGGCGCCGCGCCCCGGCTGACCGACCGGGAGACCGAGGTGCTGCGCCTGGTGGCGAAGGGGATGTCCTACAAGCAGATCGCGGAGCGGCTCGGTCTCTCCCACCGCACGGTGCAGAACCACGTGCAGAACACGCTGGGCAAGCTGCAGCTGCACAACCGGGTGGAGCTGACCCGGTACGCGATCGAGCAGGGCCTGGACGGGTGAGGACGGCCGCCGGCAGGTCGGGCCCGCCGGCGGCGTCCACACCGAGGCGTCACACGGAGTGCGGCGGCCGCGTCTCGTGGATGGCCAGCTCCTCCGCGGTCGCGCCGCCGCCGGCCGAACCGGCGTCGTACGCGACCGAGTCGGTCTCCTGGTCGGTGTGCGCCCCCTCGTCCGGTTCCACCAGACGCCCGACCTGCGCGTCGGCGACGCTGCCGAGCTGCCCGTGGTCGTACAGGGACACCGGGGAGTTCGGGTCGGAGGTGGGCCCCGGCTCGATCACGTCGGCGTCGAGCTGCGCCTGGGCCGCCTGCTCCTCGCTGTCGGCCTCGGCGGCGATGTCCGGGTCGACCGGGCCGGCCAGCGGGTCGTCGGCGGGGCGTTCGTACTGTTCACGATCGAGCTTGTAGTCGAGCGACTCGCCGTCGAGCTGTTCCTCGGCGGTGGTCCCGAACCGGTCCACCGCGACCGGCGTCCGGTCGCCGGGCAGCTGCGCCGGCTCCGGGCCGTCCGCCTCGCGCCCGGTCAGGACGTCGTCGTTGGCGGTCGAGTCGTCGTCGGCGGTGTCGGGCAGGCCCTCCGCCTCGGGGTCGGACACGGGGGTCGGGTACTCGTCGTCGCGCATGTCGGATCACTACCCACTGCCCTCCCGGCGTAACCGGTACCGGCGCTGGCCATTGGGGCGTAAGCGGGATGAGAGGAGCATCAAGCCACGTTTCGGGCAGCGGGAACCGGGTCAGCTGCGGTGGGCGACCTCGTCCTCGGCGTGCAGTACGCACCACACCACCTTGCCGTCCGGCAGCGGCGTGCTGCCCCAGCGGCGGGCGAGGGTGTCGATGAGGAGCAGGCCGCGTCCGCCGGTCGAGTCGAGCGGGGCCAGCCCCCGGAAGGCCGGCCGGCGGGCGGAGTGATCGCGGACGGCGAGGTGCAGGGTGCTGTCGCGGGGGGCCAGCCGGACCGTCATCGGCGTCCGCGCGTGCGCCACCACGTTGTTGACCATCTCGGTGACCGCGATGGAGGCCGGCTCGGCCAACGCGGCGACGCCCCACCGGACGCAGCCGTCGGTGACCAGCGCCCGGGCCTGCCGCGCGGCGCCCACCTCCGGGGCGAGGTCGGCGGTGAGCACGGCGGCCATCGGGGTCTCGGCCAGGGCGGCCAGCACCCGGTCGAGGGTCGGCCAGGTGGGTACGCCGCCGATGGTGCCGGTGGGGTCGCAGACCATCAGCTCCGCCGCCGGCCAGTCGATCACCTCGCGGCGCACCTCGGCGAAGACGTCCCGGGCGACCGGCTCGGTGACGCGCAGGCCGCTCAGGTCGACGACCACCGGGCCCGGCCGGTCGGTGAGGCGGGTGAGCAGTGCGTCGTGGACCGCACCGACACCGGAGGAGTCGAGCACCCCGGTCAACCGGACGACGCCGGACGACTCGTCCGTCTCCACCAGGCAGCGCACGTCGGTCGGCATGATCGTCCCATTGTGCAATGCCGGCGCGGACCGTGCATCCGGCCGGTCAGCCCTGTTCATCAGCGGCCCGTCCGGGCTCGTCGGGTCATCGCCGCCATCGTCCCGACCGCGGTACCGGCCGCCGCCAGTCCGAAGGCGGCGGTCACCCGGACGATCTGCCGGCGCCGCCCGTGCCAGCCGCCGTCATGCCGGGCCTGTGCGTCGGGATGGAAGACGTTGCCGGTGCTGTCCACCCGGGCGGTGGGCCCGAACTGGGTGCGGTGCGCGTACCAGCCGAGCACCCGCTCGGCCACCGCCGGGGCGAGCCGCCACTGGAGGCCGATCAGCCGGGCGGCCCCGCCGGCGTACGCCTCGCGGCGCGGCCGACGAAGCAGGCGGACGATGGTCCGCGCCACCACCTCGGGCGGGTAGACCGGCGGCGGGGGGACGAGTTCCCGGCCGCTGTGGTTGGCCGCGTGCCGGAAGAACGGTGTGTCGATGGTCGCCGGCAGGACGGTGCAGATCGAGATGGCACCCCGGCCGGTCACCCGCAGTTCCTGGCGGACCGTGTCGGCCAGTCCCCGGATGCCGTGCTTGGTGGCGTTGTACGCGGACTGGTACGGCATCGCCACCTCGGCGAGCACCGACGCGTTGTTGACCAGCACTCCGCCCCCGGCCGCGCCGAGGTGGGGCAGGGCGGCCCGGATGCCGTACACGGTGCCGAGGAGGTTGACCTCCAGCACGCGGCGGAACTCCTCGATGGGGATCTCGTCGAAGAGCCCGACCGCACTGACCGCGGCGTTGTTGATCCAGCCGTCGATGCGGCCGAACTCGGTCACCGCCCGGTCGGCCAGGCGCTCCACCTCGACGGGATCGGTCACGTCGGTCGGTACGACGAGCGCGCGCCCGCCCAGGTCGCGGCAGCGCTGGGCCACCTCGTCGAGAGCCGGCTCACTGCGTGCCGCGAGCACCACGGCGGTGCCCCGCTCGGCGAGGGCGTACGCGGTGGCAGTGCCGATCCCGCTGGAGGCACCGGTGATCACCACGACGGCGTCGGTGAGGCTGCGGGTCAGAGGCATTCTTCGCCGGTACCCCCGTCTGCAATGGTCATGCGAGCCGAGTGCTGGCGAATCGTCGCGGAACGTGTCCGGCTGCCCGATCGGTGCTTGTCGAGCCGCAACTTTCTGCGGCACCCGTCAGCCTCTTTCCGATCTGCCAGGTTTCGGCTCCCGGGCCCCCGGTTAATGGGACGCTCTGACCGGCAGGACCACCGCTGAGAAGATCGCATGGAGGTGCACCATGCGCGTCGGCCTCGTCTGCGCGCACGCCGACCCCACCAGGCGTGTCGACGGATCCGCCGTCGGCACTTACCAGCACATCGCGAAGGTCGCCGCCGAACTGGCCGCACGAGGCCATGACGTCCGGGTCTACGAACGCCGCGACGACCCGCACCTGCCCGAGACCGCGACGCTCGACGGGTACCGCGTGGAGCGCGTGCCGGTCGGGCCGGCGGCCTCGGTCCCGACGGCGGAACTCGTGCCGTACGTGACCGAGTACGGCCGCTGGCTGGCCGACCGCTGGTCCGGCGAGTGGGCGCCGGAGGTGGTGCACGGGCACTACTGGATCGGTGGTCTGGCCGCCGCGCACGCGGTTCGTGAGACCGACATCCCGGTGGTGCAGACCTTCCACAGCCTCGGCGTCGAGCAGCTACGCCACCTCGGTGGCCGCTACGACGGGCCGGGGGAGCGGATCCCCCTGGAACGGGCGCTGACCCGCGCGGTCGACATCGCCGTGGCCCAGAGCAACGACGAGGTCGACGAGCTGACCCGGATGGGCCTGCAACGCACGTCCGTGGCGATGGTGCCGCCCGGCGTCGACACCGAGCGTTTCCACCCCGACGGGGAGGCGGCCCCCCGTGACCAGCGCCCCCGGATCCTTTCCGTCGGCGGGCTCACGCCCGGCCACGGCGTGGAGGACCTCATCCGGGCCATGCGCCTGGTGGGGGACGCCGAACTCGTCATCGCGGGCGGTCCGCCGGCCGAGCAGCTCGCCGAGCACGCCGAGGCGCGGCACCTGCGGGAGGTCGCCGAGCGCAACGGGGTGGCCGAGCAGGTGAAGCTGGTCGGCGCCGTACCGCACGAGCAGATGGCCACCTGGTACCGCTCGGCGGACGTGGTCGCGTGCACCCCGCACTACTCCTCCGCCGGCCGGGTCTCGCTGGAGGCGATGGCCTGCGGCGTGCCGGTCGTCGGGTACGCCCTGGGCGGCATCGCGGACTCAGTGGTGGACGAGGTCACCGGGCGGTTGGTGCCGCCGGGCGACGTCCGGACCCTCGGCGTGACGCTGCGCCGGCTCCTCGCCGACAACGCCAGCCGGTTCGCGTACGGGCACGCGGCGGTGGACCGGGTGCGGTGCAGCTACACGTGGGAGCGGACGGCCGGCGCGCTGGAGCGGCTCTACGAGCGGGTCGTCCGACGCCGCCGTCCGGTCGAGGCCGCGGTGGAGGTGACCCCGGTGGTGCCCGAGACGGTCGTACCGGGTTCGGTCGAGGCCGCCTGAGCGTAGGCGGGTGCCGGTCCCGGGCGGCCGGCCGGGCGGTCGGACCGTCAGCCCGGCCGGGCCGGTGAGCCGACGCCCACCATCGCGCGGTCCGGCTCCCCGGCGACGGCGTGGTGGTGCTGCGGCTCGGCGTACCGGGTCAAGCCGATGACCGCGGCGAGCGTGACCAGGAACCCGGTGGCGGCGAGCCACTCGCGGCCGGGCCAGATCTTGTCGTTGAGCAGCAGCAGGCCGACGATCGCCGCGGGCACCGCGCCGGCGGCGTCCATCGCGGCCACCGCCGCCGTGGTCGAGCCGCGCTGCATAGCCAGGCCGAGCAGCAGCTGCCCCACGATCGAGTGCGCGATCAGCAGGTAGAGCAGCGGGTCGCCGGCGAACGCCTCCATCGACGGCGCGGACGCCAGCGGGCGGGCGGCGACCGCGGCGGCCGAGAAGGCCATGCCGGCCAGTGAGCCCAGCGCCACCGAGCCGGGCGCGCCGTGCAGGCGTACGGCGAAGAAGCCCACGACTCCGATCACGCCGAGTGCCACCACCAGCGCCACCAGCCCGGCCGTGCCGAGCTGTTTCGACGGCGCGGGTCGGGCGGACAGCACCAGGCCGCTGATCCCGGCGAACAGGAGCACCAGCAGGGCCACCTCGGCGGCCGGCAGCCGCCACTTCAGCACCACGACGCCGAGGACCGCGGTGACGCCCAGGCCGGCGGCCACGCTGGCCTGGACCAGGAACAGCGGCAGGTCCCGGCGGGCCAGGAAGGCCAGCACGAAGCCGGCGACCTGGCAGCCCAGCCCGATCAGGTACGTCCGGTGCCCGGCCAGCCGCAGCAGCAGCCCCGGGTCGAACGTGTGGTGCACGGTGGTGCGGGCCGCGGCGACCGACTGGAGCAGGTTGGCGACGCCGTACGCGACGATCATCGCCGCGAGGAAGCACCAGCCGGAGGAGACCACCTGGCGAGGATAGAGGCTGCCGGGGGTCAGCGCGCGGTTGCCCGACCCAGCCGGGCCAGGATGTCGGGGTGCAGCGCGCCGTTCGTGGCGACGGCGCTGATGTCCCCGGAATCGCTGCCACCAGGGGCGGGACGACCGTCCATCGTGGTGAACGTGCCGCCCGCCTCGGTGACGATCGGCACCAGCGCCGCCACGTCCCACAGTGACAACTCGGGCTCCACCATCACGTCCAGTGCGCCCTCGGCCAGCAGCATGTAACCGTAGAAGTCGCCGTACGCGCGGCTACGCCAGCAGGCGCGCATGATGTCGAGGACCGCGTCGAGCCGGCCGGCCTCCTCCCACCCGGTCAGGGATGAGTAGCAGAAGCTCGCGTCGGCCAGGTCCCGTACGCCGGAGACCCGGATCGGGGTGCCGCTGGCGGCGTCCGTGCCCGCGTACGCCCCCTCGCCGAGCGCCGCCCACCAGCGGCGGCCCAGGGCCGGCGCGGACACCAGCCCGGCAACCGGCCGGTCGCCCTCCAGCAGTGCGATCAGGGTGGCCCAGACCGGTACGCCGCGGACGAAGTTCTTGGTCCCGTCGATCGGGTCGACCACCCAGCGCCGGCCGTCCGGGCCGGTCGAGGGCTGCTCGCCGTACTCCTCGCCGAGTAGCCCGTCGCCCGGCCGGTGCGTCGCCAGCAGCGCGCGGATCCGCCGCTCGACGGCGGTGTCCGCGTCGGAGACGGGGGTGAGGTCGGGCTTGGCCTCGACCCGCAGGTCGAGCGCGCGGAACCGGGCCGTCGAGACGGCGTCCGCGGCGTCCGCGAGCAGGTGGGCGAGGGCGAGGTCGTCGGCGTACCCGGTCATGGGGGAAAACGGTAGCGGTGGGCGCGGCGTCACCCGGCGGCGGGCGGGTCGCCCTCACCGGCCCAGGACTCGCCGGGCCCGCGGTGCTCGGCCTCGCCGCGACCGTCGCCGTCACCGGACCGGGAGGCCAGCAGGCGACGGTACGAGGCCAGCCGCCGCTGGTCGGCCTTGCCCGCAGCCACCCACGCGTCCAGTGCGCACTGCGCCTCGTCGGCGGTGTGCGGACAGTTCGCCGGACAGTCGACCGTCCCCTCGACCAGGTCCGGGAAGCCGTGCAGCAGGCTGTCGGCGGAGACGTGCGCCAGCCCGAAACTGCGCACGCCGGGGGTGTCGATGATCCAGCCCTCGGCGCCGCTGGACTGGCGGCGGTCGGACTCCGCCGGCAGCCGCAGCGCCACCGCGCTGGTGGAGGTGTGGCGGCCTCGACCGATCGCGCTGACCACGCCCACCGCGCGTGCCGCGTCCGGGACCAGGCGGTTGACCAGCGTCGACTTGCCCACCCCGGAGTGCCCGACCATGACCGAGATCCGCCCGGCGAGCAGGCTGCGCAGGGCGTCCAGGTCGGAGTCGGGACGGATCAGCACGTACGGAAGCTCCAGCTCGGCGTAGTACCCGAGGACCGCCTCCGGGCCGGCCAGGTCGGCCTTGGTGAGGCAGAGCAGCGGCTCGATCCCGGCGTCGTACGCGGCCACCAGGCACCGGTCGACGAACCCGGTCCGGGGCGGTGGGTCGGCCAGCGCGCTGACGATCACGAGCTGGTCGGCGTTGGCCACGACCACCCGTTCCAGCCGCCCCTCGGCGGTGGTCTCGTCGTCGTCGGCGGTGCGCCGCAGCACCGAGCGCCGCTCGGCGATCCGGACGATCCGGGCCAGCGCCCCGTCCGCGCCCGACGTGTCACCGACCAGGCCGACCCGGTCGCCCACCACCACCGACTTGCGGCCCAGCTCGCGGGCGCGCATCGCGGTCACCAGCGGTGCGTCGGGACCGGCGTCGGGCAGGACGCAGGTGTACCGGCCCCGGTCCACCGCGATCACGAACCCGTCCACCGCGTCGGCATGCCGGGGCCGGGTCCGCGTACGCGGACGCGACGACTTCCCCGGCCGGACCCGGACGTCGTCCTCGTCGTACTCGCGTCGCCTGGTCGCCAGGACCGCCCCCCGTCGCGTCAGCTCTTGCCGGTCACCATCGCCGACCATAGCGCCGGGAACTCCGGCATGGTCTTCGAGGTGCAGGTCACGTCGTCCAGCTCGATGCCCGGCACGGCCAGGCCGGCCACCGCGGCGGCGTGTGCCATGCGGTGGTCGGCGTACGTCCGGAAGGTCCCGCCGCGCAGCGGGCGGGGCCGGATCTCCAGCCCGTCGCGGGACTCGGTGAGGTCGGCGCCCAGCGCGGTGAACTCCCGGGCCAGCGCGGCGATCCGGTCGGTCTCGTGCCCCCGGATGTGCGCCACGCCGGTGAACACCGACGGCGAGTCGGCGAGCATGGCGAGCGCGGTGAGCGCCGGGGTCAGCTCGCTGACGTCGGACAGGTCGGCGTCCAGGCCGTGCACCGTGCCGGTGCCGCGTACGGTCAGCCCGGCGGTGGAGAGGCTCACGTCGCCACCCATCCGGGTCAGCAGCGTGCGCAGCTGCTCGACCGGCTGCATGCTGCTGCGCGGCCAACCCTGCAACGTCACCTCACCACCGGTGACCAGGGCGGCGGCGAAGAACGGCACCGCACCGGACAGGTCCGGCTCGATCTCCCAGCCCCGCCCGGTCACCGGCCCCGGCTCGACCGTCCACACGTCGGGGGTGGTGTCGTCCACGGCCGCGCCGGCGGCCCGGAGCATCTGCACCGTCATCCGCAGGTGCGGCGCCGAGGGGACCGGCGGGCCGACGTGCCGGACCACCACGCCCCGGTCGAAGCGCGGCGCGGCCAGCAGCAGCCCGGAGACGAGCTGACTGGAGGCGGACGCGTCGATCACCACCTCACCGCCGGTCACCCGGCCCGCGCCGAGCACGGTCAGCGGCAGGCTCCCGGGGCCGGGGGTGTCCACCCGGACGCCCAGGGAGCGCAGCGCCCCGATCAGCGGGCCCAGGGGACGGACGCGGGCCTGCGGGTCGCCGTCGAAGGTGATCCGCCCGTCGGCGAGGCCGGCCACCGGAGGGACGAACCGCATGATCGTGCCGGCCAGCCCGACGTCGACGTGCGCCGGGCCGGCCAGCGGGTACGGACGGACCAACCAGCGCTCGTCGTCGCTGATCGACATGTGCGCGCCCATCGCCCGCAGCCCGGCGGCCATCAGCTCGGTGTCACGGGCGCGCAGTGGCCCGGCGAGCGTCGACGGCCCGCTGGCCAGCGCGCTGAGCACCAGGGCGCGCGCGGTCAGCGACTTGGAACCCGGCAGGCGCAGCGTGGCGCCGATCGGGTCGGACGCGGTCGGAGCGGTCCACGGCTGCGGTGGCCGGGTCGCTGTCAGGTTCCCCACGGTTACATTCTGCCGTGCCGACCGACAGGTGACGCCGGCCGTCGCCCCAACTCCCGTTGAGCGGGACAGCCGGGCCGCGTCCGGCGCGTTAGCGTGTGCACATGTGCGGGAGGTACGCGACGACCCGGAGCGCCGGTGACCTGACCGCGCTCTTCGAGTCGTCCGACGACACGGAGGGCCGGCTCACCGCCGACCACAACGTGGCGCCCACCGATCCGGTGCCGCTGGTCCGCGTCTCCGCCGAGGGGCACCGCACGCTCTCGCTCGGCCGCTGGGGTCTGCTGCCGCCCTGGTCCCGGTCCGCCGCCGGCGCCGCCCGCATGATCAACGCCCGCGCCGAGACGGTCGCCACCAGTCGCGCGTACGCGCCCTCGTTCGCCCGCCGCCGCTGCCTGGTGCCGGCCGACGGCTGGTACGAGTGGGTCCGCCCGGCGGCCGGTGGCAAGCAGGCCTACTACATGACCCCGCTCGACGGCTCGGTGCTCGCCTTCGCCGGCATCTGGTCGGTCTGGGACGGCCCGACCGGCCCGCTGACCACCGTCAGCGTGCTGACCACCGCCGCACTCGGCGAGTTGGCCGAGGTGCACGAGCGGATGCCGCTGCTACTGCCCCGGGATCGCTGGTCCTCCTGGCTGGCGCCGACCGACCGGCCGGAGGCTCTGCTCGACCCGCCCCCGCCGGACTGGCTGGCCGGTCTGGAGATCCGGCCGGTGGGTCCCGCGGTGGGCGACGTCCGCAACGACGGCCCGCACCTGACCGCGCGCGTACCGGTGACCCGGCCGGCCGTGCCCGAGGAGATGACGCTCTTCTGACGGACGGGCATTGTCGAGTGTGATTTGCCAGAGTTGCGGGCGAAACGTCGCCCGCGCTCTCCGTCGTATTCCTCGCAGAGTCTTGTCCCCGCCTCGGTAAGTGCGATAGAACACAGCGCCGGCAGTGGGCGCGATTCGCACGGGGCGAACGACGTCCACCGATCTTGCCGGTCCCACGGGGGAGGTGGGTGGATGACACGGGCACGTATGCCCCGTCCGCACGAGGTGGCCGCCGCACGACGAGATCCGCGACTGCTGCGGGCCCTGCGTGAGCGTCAACACGACGACGGATGGCGGACCAGAGGAACCTGTCAGAGTGTCGACCCGGAAACGTTCTTTCCGGCGCCGAACGAACCGGCCGACGCGGCCGTCGCGCTCTGCCACAGTTGCGATGTGCAGGGCTCCTGCCTCGCCTGGGCACTGGAGGTCGGCGACTGCCACGGTGTGTGGGGTGGCACCACACCCCGGGAACGGCGGGCGATGCTCGTCGCCTGGCGCAGCGAGGTGCAACCCGATCCGGACGCCGTCGACGAGGCGGGTCCACCGGTTCGTGACCGCCTGCTCACGTTGATGCCGGTGAGCCGGTGACGCGATCCGACCTGGTCGGACCGGGCGGACGTGCACCCCGGTCAACTCGACATCATTGACATCGGGGCATCCGGGCTGGATTTCACCCCGACTTCAATGACATCGAGTTGATCTTCACCAGTGGTCGGGTTCGGGGTCCATCAGGGCGGCCCGAGTTGCGCTGATGGACCCCGCCGCCGAGGTGTCGGGGTGCGGTGGCGGCGCGGCAACAGCCGGGGTGGGCCGGGAGGTGTGGGTCCAGGTCGCACAATGGGCCGGTGTCCGTGACCGACGAGATCCTCACTCCGCGCGGCCCGGCCCGCGTCGACACCGACGTGCCGGCCGGGGCGCCCGTCGCCCTGCTGGTGCTCGGGCACGGCGCGGGCGGTGGGGTGGACGCCCCGGACCTGCTCGCGCTGCGGGACGCGGCCGTCGCGGCCGGCCTCGTCGTGGTCCGGGTCACCCAGCCGTACCGGGTCGCGGGCCGGCGCGCTCCGGCTCCGGCGGGTCACCTCGACGAGGCGTGGAGCGTGGTGCTCGGCGTGCTGCGGGACCGGCACACCGGCCTGCCGCTGGTGGTGGGCGGTCGGTCCAGCGGTGCCCGGGTGGCCTGCCGGACCGCGACGACGGTCGGTGCCGCCGGCGTGGTGGCGCTCGCGTTCCCGCTGCATCCGCCGGGGCGCCCGGAGCGGTCGCGCGCGGCGGAGCTGGGGACCGGCCTGCCGACGCTGGTGGTCAACGGTGACCGCGACCCGTTCGGTGTGCCGGAGAGCGGGCCGGACGTGCGGGTGGTGACCCGGCCCGGGGAGCGGCACGACCTCCGCGGGGACCCGTCCGGCACGGCCGCGGTGGTGCGGGACTGGCTGCGCGACCGGGGCTGGACCCCGGCCTGACGAGGCGGCGGGCCGTGTCCGGGGGCGGCGCAGGGTCGTTGCATCGGATGGTGCCGCCCGCCCGCTTCGGGCGGCGGCGCCGGTCCTCCCAGGCCCTTCCTGGTCCCAGCGTCGGTCTCCGCCGAGGTCGCAGCGGGACCAGGAAGAGGGCCGGGCGTCAGGGCCGGGACCAGGGCCGGCGGAATGTCCGGCACTCCTCTTCGCGTTACAGCCCCCGGACGACATTTCTGGCGAGGGGGGTGACCGGTGCCGACCGAGACTCAGGCCCGGGAACGGGACGAGCGGGGCGCGCGGCAGCTACGGCAGCTGCTGGATGGTCCGGACTGGCCCGCGGCGGTGTCGCCGGCCGGGGTGGCCGTCGAGACCGGCGCACCCGTGGTGAGCACGGGCACACCCGGCGGAAGTGGATCTGCGGGCGGTCCGGTACGCGTATCCTCGGCGGGAAAGCATCCGACGCGAGGGGATGTGCGGTTGACCACCGAGAAGACGGACGAGCGCAGGGCCCGCTTCGAGCGGGACGCGATGCCCTTCGTCGATCAGCTCTACGCCGCCGGCCTGCGCATGACGCGCAACCCGGCGGATGCCGAGGATCTGGTCCAGGAGACGTACCTGAAGGCGTACTCGGCCTTCCACCAGTTCGAGCAGGGCACGAACCTGAAGGCCTGGCTGTACCGGATCCTGACCAACACCTACATCAACTCCTACCGGAAGCGGCAGCGGCAGCCGATCCAGGCGCCGACCGAGGAGATCACCGACTGGCAGCTCGCCGCGGCGGAGTCGCACACCTCCAGCGGTCTGCGCTCGGCCGAGACGGAGGCGCTGGACCGGCTGCCGGACAGCGACGTGAAGGAAGCCCTCCAGCAGTTGCCGGAGGAGTTCCGCCTGGCCGTGTACCTCACCGACGTCGAGGGCTTCTCCTACAAGGAGGTCGCCGACATCATGGGTACGCCGATCGGCACGGTGATGTCGCGACTGCACCGGGGCCGTCGTAATCTGCGCAAGCTGCTTGAGGGCTACGCCGCCGAGCGCGGCTTCTCCGGCGCGTCGTCGCCGAAGGGCTCGACCGCCGCTGCCGGCCGGGAGGTGTGACGTGAGCTGTGGGAACCCGCACGAGACCGACTGCCGTGAGGTGCTCGCGGAGGTCTACCTCTACCTGGACCTGGAGTGCGCCGAGGAGCGGCGCCTGCTGATCCGGCACCACCTCGACGAGTGCGGGCCGTGCCTTCGCGAGTACGGCATCGAGCAGGAGGTCAAGGCCTTGGTCGCCCGCTGCTGCGGCAACGAGACGGCACCGGACCAGCTGCGCGAGCGGCTGCGGATCCGGCTGACCGAGCTGGTGGTCTTCGAGAGCAGCGACTCCCGCGAACTGGCCGACTGAGCGTCGGCGTACCGGACACACGGGTGGCCCGGGTCGATTCCGACCCGGGCCACCGTCGTGTCCGTCGCTCGGCCGGCCGCGGCCGGCACCGCGGCTCAGGAGTTGGGGCGCTTGCCGTGGTTGGCGGAGCTCTTCTTCCGGGCCTTCTTCTTGCGGGCCTTCTTCGCCATGGTGACCTCCTCGTGATGGTCGGATCCGCTGCGCAAGAACCCTGCACCGGGGACGCGCCGGTCCTCCCGGCGCCCGGGTCCGACCCGCTGATGGTAGTGCGGCCGGCACCCGCCGCCGTGCGCCGGGGCGGTCCGGGCGTACGCCGCGCCGCACGACACGCCGACCGGACGCGACCGCATGGCCTGGCTGCCGGTCGGTCGGTGACCCGTGATCCACCTCCGGTGGGCGCTCCGCACCCGCGCGGGCCGGCCGCATGATTGGATACGTCGGCAGGTAGTCGCGAGAGGGAGGGCCGGGACATGGCCGAGGAGATCCGCGCCGAGATGGTGGCGAACGTCTGGAAGGTCGTCGCGTCGGCCGGGGACACCGTGTCCGAGGGGGACACCCTGGTGATCCTGGAGTCGATGAAGATGGAGATCCCGGTCGTCGCCGAGTCCGACGGTGTCGTCAAGCAGCTCGCGGTCAACGAGGGCGACGTCGTGCAGGACGGTGACCTGATCGCGGTGATCGATTGACCGGCCCCGCGATCCGGCCCGTGGGGCCCGCCGACGTCGTGGTCCGGCCCGCCGGCCCGGCCGACTTTCCGGCGGTGGCCCGCCTGACGGTCGCCGCGTACGAGGCGGACGGGCAGCTCAAGGGCGAGAACGGGTACGCGGTCGTGCTCGCCGACGTCACGACCCGCGCGGAGCACGGCGAGGTGCTGGTCGCCGTCGACGGGTCCACCGGTCAGGTCCTCGGCTCGGTGACCTTCGTGCTTCCCGGCACCCGGTACGCCGAGCTGTCCGGTCCCGGTGAGGCGGAGTTCCGGATGCTCGCCGTCGACCCGGCCGCGCAGGGGCGTGGCGTCGGGGCCGCGCTGGTCGACGCGTGCGTCGCGCGCGCCACCGGCCTGGGCTGCACGGCGGTGGTGATCTGCGTCCGCAGCGGGTACGCGGTGGCCGCCCAGCGGCTGTACGAGCGGCGCGGCTTCGTCCGGCTGCCGGAGAAGGACTGGTCCCCGCTGCCCGGCGTCGACCTGCTCGGGCTGCGGCTGGACCTCGCCCGGGCCTGAGGGTCGCCCCGGGGCCGGTTCAGTCCGGCGGCGCGGTTTCGCCGGTCGCCGTCGCGCCGATGGCGGCGAGAAGCTCGTCGGCCACCTCCAGCGCGATGCGCCGGCGTTCCGGGTCGGTGATGCCGGGCGTACGCACCGCGAACCAGCTGCTGTGCACGGCGAAGATCGCCAGGGCGGCGCGCAGCTGGGCGGCGGGTGATTCGTCGCCCCGGGACAGCACGTCGGCGAGCTGGAGCATCCGGTCGCGCATCACCCGGCCGGCGGCGAGGCTCTTCAGCGCGGTCTGGTTCTGCTCGAAGAAGCGCATCACCGACGGCTGCTCGCTGTCGAACATGCTGTCCGCGTACCGGCCGATGACCTCGCGCCGGGTGTCCAGGGTGGCCGGCTGCGACCGGGCCCAGGTGATGAGCGCGTCCATGCGGTCCAGCCGGTCCTCGACGAAGCTGGTGACGATCTCGTCCTTGCTCTTGAAGTGGTAGTAGAGCGCAGCCTTCGTCACGTTCAGCCGCTCCGCGATCTCCCGCAACGAGGTCGCCTCGTACCCCTGCTCGGTGAAGAGCTCCAGCGCGACGGCCTTGATGCGGTCGCGCGTGCCGCCTGTGCTCTCCCTCACGTGCCCCACCCAATTCGCTTGACCGGTCTCCGGTGCCAACTTACCGTGCGGCTAGTAAGGTGACTAGCCGGGCGGCAAGTAAGTGCGGCACTTCTCGCGGGGAGCTTACCGATGACACAGCCAACGCAGACCGAGGCGAGACCGAACGTCCGGCTCGTTCTCTTCGGCCTGATGATCGCCATGATGCTGGCGATGCTCGACAACATGATCGTCAGCACGGCGCTGCCGCGGATCGTCGGTGAGTTCGGCGGGCTGGACCACTTCACCTGGGTGGTCACCGCGTACGTGCTCGGCACGACCGTCTCGACCCCGATTTGGGGCAAGCTCGGCGATCTCTACGGCCGCAAGTCGGTCTTCCTGACCTCCGTGGTCGTCTTCCTCGTCGGCTCGGCGCTCTGCGGCATGGCCGGCTCCGACCTGCTCGGCGGCCCGAACGACGGCATGGTCGAGCTGATCGCCTTCCGCGCCGTCCAGGGCCTCGGGGCCGGCGGCCTGATGGTCGGCGTGATGGCGATCATCGGCGACCTGGTGCCTCCGCGGGAGCGGGGTCGCTACCAGGGCATGATCGCCGGCATCATGGCGATCGCGATGGTGGCCGGCCCGCTGGTCGGCGGCTTCATCACCGACAACCTGTCCTGGCGCTGGGCCTTCTACGTCAACCTGCCGCTCGGCGGCGTGGCCCTGGTGCTGCTGATCGCCACCCTCAACCTGCCCCGGCACCGCACCGAGCACCGGATCGACTGGCTGGGCGCCGCGCTGCTCTCGGTGGGCATCACCGCGATCGTGCTGATCACCACCTGGGGCGGTAACACCTACGACTGGACCTCGCCGCAGATCGGCGGCCTCGCCGTGCTGGCCGTGGCCGCGTTGGTGGCCTTCGTCCTCGTCGAGCGGCGGGCCGCCGAGCCGATCCTGCCGCTGGGGCTGTTCGCCAACCGCAACTTCGCGCTGATCTCGCTGATCGGCTTCCTGCTCGGCTTCGCGATGTTCGGGGCGATGAACTTCCTCCCGCTCTACCAGCAGACCGTGCAGGGCGCGTCCGCCACCAACTCCGGCCTGCTGCTGCTGCCCCTGATGTTCGGCATGCTCGTCGTCTCGCTCGTGGTGGGCCGTGCGATCACCAAGACCGGGCGCTACCGGGCCTACCCGATCATCGGTGGCGTGGTCATGGCCCTCGGCATGGCCCTGCTGACCCGGCTGGACGTCAACACCGGCAAGGTCGAGTCCTCGCTCTACATGGTCGTGCTCGGCGTCGGCATGGGCTTCCTCATGCAGACCACCATGCTCATCGCGCAGAACAGCGTGGAGCAGCGGGACCTGGGCGCGGCCAGTGGCGCCGCCACCTTCTTCCGGTCGATCGGCGGCTCGTTCGGCATCTCGCTGTTCGGGGCGATCTTCGCCAACCGGCTGGCCGAGTCGCCGGCGGGCGCCTCGTTCGGCGGTGGCGGTGGCGAGGCGGGCGCGGCGATGGACCTGGAGCGGCTGCGGGAGCTGCCGGGACAGGCTCGGGAGCTCATCCTCGGCGGCCTGGCCGACTCGATCTCGCACGTCTTCTTCTGGGCCGTGGTCTTCACCGTCGCCGTGCCGGTGCTCGCCTGGTTCATCCGGGAGATCCCGCTGCGCACCACCAACGACACCCCGCCCCAGGCGGCCGGCGAGGAGCAGGCCGAGATCGCGCT
The DNA here is from genome assembly GCF_040656655.1 of Micromonospora sp. NPDC049799. Classification (NCBI taxonomy): domain Bacteria; kingdom Bacillati; phylum Actinomycetota; class Actinomycetes; order Micromonosporales; family Micromonosporaceae; genus Micromonospora; species Micromonospora sp. NPDC049799. The sequence continues at coordinate 15,860 of NZ_JBFAMU010000006.1, read as the reverse complement.
CGCCAAGGCGCCCACGCCCTGATCCCGTCCCGCCGCGCCGCGCCGTCCCCGTCCGGGGTCGGTGCGGCGCTGCCGTTCGAGCCCCGGGTCAGGGGCGGCGGACGAGGGCGGTCAGGAAGCGCCGGACCCGGTGCAGGAGGGCGCGGAGGCCGTGCGGGGCGGCAGCCGGCGGTCGGATGCCGGCCAGCCCGGTGGCCAGGGCGCGTGTCTCAGGGGCCAGGGCGGGGGTGGCCAGCGCCAGGTGGGCAATCGAGACCGCGATCGGTACCGGGCGGAGCCGCGCCACCCGGGCCACGTCGTCGAGACGGTCCGCCACCACGCCGGCCACGTCGGCGCGTACGGCGGGGTGCACCCAGGCGGCGGTGACCAGAGCGAACAGGGCCGCCTCGGTCACCCAGTCCTCCACGCCCCACACCAGGTCGAGCAGCACGCGGCGGCGGGTCGAGTCGTCCCACGGTTCGTCGGTGCGGTGGTGCAGCAGGCCCAGGCACGCCCAGACCTGCACGCTGCGTACCCACAGCGCCGGGTCCTGCCCGCCGAGCACCCGGCCCAGCGCGGTCGACGGCGCCTCCGGCGGGTGGACCAGGAGACCGAGCAGGTCCGACAGGTCCAGTGTGGCCAGGCCGACCGCCCCGTCGTACGCGGCCGGGGGATGCGGCCAGGCGGGGTGGGCGAGTTGCCGTACCCGCTCGCACGCCTCGGGTGAGGGTGCCGGTACCGCCGGTTCGGCGGTCGTCCCCGTGTAGCGCCAGAGCCGTCGGGCGGTCGGCCGGCGGGGTTCGCGCGGGTCCGGGTCGACCCCGTCGGCCATCTCGACGCGCAGGCCGGGCGCGGTGGACACGAGGGTACGCAGGGCGCTCGGCGGCGCCGGCACGTCCAGCCGTACGGCGCCGCCCAGGCCGCGGTGGTCGTCGGCGACGACGCGGCGCAGCGCGTCGGCCACCGGCCCGTCGGCCGGGGTGACCTGCCCCAGCCACGGCCGGCCCCGGCAGCACTCGGCGAGGTCGCCGTGCTCGTGGCTGTCGTCCGGGTGGTCCCGGACGAAGTCGGCGAGGGCGACCAGGTGGGCGACGTCCCCGTCGCGCTGGTGCCGCAGCCGGTGCGCGGTGTGCACCGCGCAGTCGAAGGAGGGGTCCCGGGCCAGGGCCCGGTCGATCCAGCCCAACGCCTCGTCGAGCCGGCCGTCGTCGGCGAGGGTGCCGGCGATGTCGGCGTACACGGCCAGGTCGTCCGGGTCGTGCTCGACGGCGCGTCCCAGCGCGGCCAGGGCGTCGCGGGTGCGGCCGGCGCTGCGGTACGCGTACCCGAGCCAGACCTCGCCGATCTTGGACGGCGCGACGCGTACGCCCCGGGTGGCCCAGCGGACCGCGAGCGGGACCTCGCCGAGCCGCCGGGCCAGCGCGGACGCCGCGCCCAGCAGCAGGCCGTGCTCGGGGTGGACGGTGACCGCGTTACGGGCCAGCGTCAGGTACGCCCTCAGCGCCGCCCGGCCGGCCCGGGGCACCGGATCGGGTGCGGCGGCGCAGACCTGCATGAGGACCCGGGCGGTCCGGTCCGGGTCGAGGCGTTCGGCGAGGTCGGGCGTGGTCACCCAGGGCACGCCGGCCCAGTCCGTGCCAGGGGCGTGGTTGGTCGCCGCGACGAGCAGGTCCAGCCCCTCGGCGGGCCGGCCGGCGGCGGCGAGCAGGTGGGCCCGGGCGACCACCGTGCCGACGAAGGCGTGGTGGTGCAGCGGGAAGAGGTCGACCGTGCCGTCCCCACCGGCGGCGACGAGTCGGGCCAGGGTCTCGTGCACCTCGGGCAGTGTCGGGGCCTGCGCCAGCGCGGCGGCGACGTGGCCGGCGGCGTGCTCCAGGTCACCGGCGTCGAGAGCCCGTCGGGCCAGGGCCAGCTCTTCCGCCGCGGGCAGCGCCCGGTCGTCCTCGGCCACGTCGTCCTCTCGCTCGTCAACTGCTCGGTGAGGTCGGGCCAGCCTAGGTGATGTTGGACCGCAGTAGTGATCAGGTGCGCATTCTTGATCGTTCGATTGCTCTGCCCAGATCAAAGATGCAAGACTGAGCACGAAACGCGCGGCTAACGCGCATCGGGAGGAGTTTCTGTGACGCGTCCAGGGGCCGGCATGGCGGCCGACATCGACGAGCAGCCCGCCGGTTACGAGCGGCTGCTCTCCGCCGGACACGCCGGCGAGATCGCCCGGGTGGCCGCCGTGATCGCCGAGCGTCGACCCCGGCACGTGGTCTTCACCGCCCGGGGAACCTCCGACCACGCGGCGCTCTACGGGGCGTACCTGACCGAGATCCGCCTCGGCCTGCCCGCCGGGCTCGCCTCGCCGAGCGTGGTCACGCTCTACGGGGCCCGTCCCGACCTCTCCGACGCGCTGGTCGTCGGCGTCAGCCAGAGCGGTGGCTCGCCCGACCTCGCCGAGGTGCTCCGCAGCGCCCGCGCCTCCGGCGCGCTCACCCTGGCCGTCACCAACGCCCCCGACTCGCCGCTGGCCGACGTGGCGGAGTTGAGCGTCGACATCGCCGCCGGCCACGAGCGGGCGGTCGCCGCCACCAAGACGTACACCGCCGAACTGCTCGCCCTGCTGATGCTCGTCGAGGGTGTCCGGGCCGGCGACGGTGAGCTGCCGGATTCCGAGCGCCGCGCGCTCGCCACCCTGCCCGAGCTGGCCGCCCGCACCCTGGACGACCCCACCCCGGCCCAGCTCGCCCCGCGCTACCGGTTCGCCGCACAGTTGGTCACCACCGGCCGGGGGTACGCGTACCCGACCGCGCGCGAGGCCGCGCTCAAGCTGATGGAGACCTCGTACCTGCCGGCGCTGGCCTTCTCCGGCGCCGACCTGCTGCACGGCCCGCTCGCGATGACCGACCCCGACGTGCCGGTCCTCGCCGTGGTGGGCTCCGGCCCGGGCGGCCGGTCGATGGGCGAGGTGCTGCCCCGCCTCGGCGAGCGGCGCGCGGACGTCGTCGTGGTCGGCTCCGCCGACGTGGAGGGCGCCACCCGGATGGTTGTGCCCGATGTCGACGAGCGGTACGCCCCCCTGCTGGACATCCTTCCCCTGCAGCGGTTGGCGATGGCGCTGGCGCTGGCCCGGGGCGAGGACCCGGACGCGCCGCGGGGCCTGAAGAAGGTCACCGCGACGATGTGACGCCCGCCGGACGCGACGGACACCGCGCGGCGTGGCACGCTGGTCTGCGTGTCCACGCTGCGCGACCTCGCCGAGGAGCACACCCAGCTCCGTCCGGCCGACATCGACCACCTGCACCGCATCGCCGGCGACTGGCAGTTGCTCTCCGACCTCTCCTTCGCCGACCTGCTGCTCTGGGTGCCGGTGGACGCCGACGGGACCTTCCTCTGCGTCGCCCAGGTGCGACCGACGACCGCGCCCACCGCGTACCAGGACGACCAGGTGGGCCGGATCGTCGGCGGGCCCGAGGTGGCGCACCTGGAGGTGGCCCACGGGCAGGGCCGCATCTGGCGCGAGGGCGACCCGGTCTGGTACGGGGACGTGCCCGCCCGGCACGAGGCCATCCCGGTCCGGCTGCGGACCGCCGCCGGTGAGGCCGGCGAGGTGATCGCGGTGGTGGGGCGGGACACCAACCTCTCCACCGCGCGTACCCCGAGCCAGCTGGAGCTGAACTACCTGACCACCGCCGACGACCTGGCCCAGATGATCGCCGACGGCACCTTCCCGCCGCCCCGGCATCCGGGGGAGACCACGTCGGCCCCCCGGGTGGGCGACGGGCTGGTCCGGCTCGACGCCGGCGGCAAGGTCACCTACGCGAGCCCGAACGCGCAGTCTGCGTACCGACGTCTGGGCCACGCCTCCCACCTGGTGGGCGAGGATCTCGCGGTGCTGCACCGCCGGCTGGCCGCCGACCCGCTGGAGGGCACCGACGCCGCCAACGGCATCCTCGCCGCGCTGCGCGGCGAGGCGCCGCCGCGGCGCGAGATCGACGCGCGCGGGGCGACCATGCTCACCCGGGCGCTGCCGCTGATGCCCGCCGGGGTGCCGATCGGCGCGCTGGTCCTGGTCCGCGACATCACCGAGGTACGCCGACGCGACCGCGCCCTGATCACCAAGGACGCCACCATCCGGGAGATCCACCACCGGGTGAAGAACAACCTCCAGACGGTCGCCGCGCTGCTGCGTCTCCAGGCGCGCCGGGTCTCCATGCCGGAGGCACGGGTCGCCCTGGAGGAGTCCGTCCGCCGGGTGGCCTCCATCGCCCTGGTCCACGAGACGCTCTCCATGTCCAGCGACGAGGCGGTCGAGTTCGACGGGATCGTGGACCGGGTGGCCAGTGCGGCGACCGAGGTCTCGGCGACCGAGTCGACGGTGGGCATGCGCCGCAAGGGCAGCTTCGGTGTCCTGCCCGCCGAGGTCGCCACCTCCCTGGTGATGGTCCTGAACGAGCTACTGCTCAACGCCGTCGAGCACGGATTCCCGCCGGCACCCGAGGTGTCTCCGACGGCCGCCGGGCCGTCCGGCGCGCCCGGTCCGGAGGGGTCGATGGTGCCGGTGGTGCCCGTGCCGGAAGCCGGCGCTCCGATGCCGGAGGTGGTGGTGTCGGCGCACCGCTTCCGCAAGATGCTGCACGTCTCCGTGGCGGACAACGGGCAGGGACTGCCACCGGACTTCGACGCCGAGCGGGGCGGCAACCTCGGCCTGCAGATCGTCCGCGCCCTGGTCACCGGTGAGTTGCGCGGCACCATCGAGCTGCGGGCCGGCGCCCACGGCGGCACCGAGGCCGTGCTGGTCGTCCCGCTGACCCGTACCTCCGCCGACGGCCGTTCCGGTCCCTGAGGCGGGTCATCGCCGCCTGAGCAGGGCGACCGTGAGGCCGGGGCGCTGCCGGACCATCTCCACCCGGAACCCCGTCCGCAGCGCGTCCCCCTTCGCGCCGGGCACGGCGGCCAGCGGATCCGGGCGGCGACCGGCCACGACCAGCCAGACCCGGTCCACCCCGGCGAGGCACGTGGCCGGGCGGTCGCACTCCGCGGCCCACAGGTCACCCCGCCTCGCCTGGTCCTCGGTCACCAGCACGTCGCGGGGGAGACGGTCGTCCAGGTGGTACGCGAGACCCAGATCGAGGAAGAGCCAGCTGTCCCGGGGCGAGTAGACGACGGCGTCGCCGGGCTGCCGTTGCTCCCCGACGATCCGCGCCGCGCCCCGGTAGTCGACGGTCGCGCCGCGCGGCCACTCGTGCGTCCGCCGCAGCGCGAACTGGTCGGGCAGGCCGAGGAGGCCGGCCAGGACCACCACCGGCAGCGCGGCCGGCAGGGCCACGGCGGCCAGCGCCGCACCGGCCAGGACGCAGGCGAACGGCACCACGAAGACCAGGTACCGGGGAACCCACAGCGGCACGATCGAGCCGGCGGCGAACAGCACCGCCATGGGCAGCAGCACCGCACAGCCGGGCAGCAGCGCGGGCCGGCCCAGCCGCGCCGCGCCGAGCGCGGCCAGCCCGACCAGGAGCCCACCCACCACTGGGCTCTGCGCGACCCCGCCGGCCAGCGCGGCCAGGTCGTCGGGACGGGCGGCGTCGACCCAGTCGAGCTGTCGCCCGCGTTGGGTCCGGGCGAGCAGGACCAACGGGGTGACGACCAGGGCCGCAGGCAGCACCGCGAGAACCCACCGACCCAGCCGCCGCGCCCGCTCCGCCGCCCCGCCCGGCCCCTGCGCGAGCACCCCCACCGCATGGGCGGCGAGCAGGGTGAGCGCCACCAGGTGGACCAGGCCGAGGGCCGCGACGAGAAGGGCGTACGCGGTCCAGCGTCCTAGCCCCGGCCGGCGCGGCGCCGCGACCAGCAGCAGGGTCGCCGCCACCGCGAACAGGGTGACCAGGGCGTACGGGCGGGCCTCCTGGCCGTACCGCGAGGTGCCGGGGAGCACCGCGAACAGCAGGCCGGCGAGCAGTCCGGCCCGGGAGCCGGCGAGGCGTGCGCCGAGGACCGCGGTCAGTCCGGCCGCCACGGTCATCGCGAGCGCGGACGGCAGCCGCAGCGTGGTCACCGAGTCGCCGGCCAGCGCCACCCAGCCGTGCATGAGCAGGTAGTAGGGGCCGCTCGCGGCGTCGATGGTCCCGGCGAGCCGGACCAGGTCGTCGACCGACCGGGTGGCGGCGCTCCAGGTGGCCAACTCGTCGCGCCAGAGCTGCGCCCGGCCGATGCCGGTGAGGGTGACCGTCAGGGTCAGCAGGGCCGGCGCGACCCACACGGGCCACGCCGGCATCCGCATCCTGGACAAATCGCCCACATGCCGAGCGTCCCACACGGGTTGCCGCCCCAGCGCCCGTGATGTGGGATCCCGCACGCGCTCATTGGCTGGCCCTGTGAGCGTGTGGCAGCATGGCGTGCATGACCGCCGCTGTCGTCCGCCGCTTCGTGGCCCGTCGCCACGTCGACTACGGCCGCGTGCGCAGCGCGATCTGTCCGGCCCACTGACGACGCCCGATCACTCTGTCTCGGGCGCGCTCCGCGCCGGCTGTTCCGACACCGTTGTCTCCCGCCCGCTGTGACGGGCCGGCCGCCGCGCTCCGCGTAACCCGAGGCACCCGCAGACAACGGAGGACGCCGCGATGGCGGTCAGCAGCAGCACGGCCCGGCCCGAGGACCCGACGGCGCGTCCCGTCCGGGCCCCCCGCCGCCCGCGCGGCGAGGGTCAGTGGGCGCTCGGTCACCGTGAGCCGCTCAACCCCAACGAGCGGATCAAGAAGGACGACGATCCGCTCAACGTCCGCGCCCGGATCGAGAACATCTACGCCCACCGGGGCTTCGCGTCCATCGACCCGCAGGACCTGCGCGGCCGGTTCCGCTGGTGGGGGCTCTACACCCAGCGCAAGGCCGGCATCGACGGCGGGCGCACCGCGGTGCTGGAGCCGCACGAGCTCGAGGACGAGTTCTTCATGCTCCGGGTGCGTATCGACGGCGGTCAGCTCAATCTGGCGCAGCTCCGCGTGGTCGCCGACATCTCGCGGGAGTTCGCCCGGGACACCGCCGACATCACCGACCGGCAGAACATCCAGTACCACTGGATCCGGGTCGAGGACATGCCGGAGATCTGGCGCCGGCTGGAGTCGGTCGGTCTCCAGACCACCGAGGCGTGCGGTGACTGCCCCCGCATCGTGCTGGGCAGCCCGGTCGCCGGGGTGGCCGAGGACGAGCTGCTCGACCCGACGCCGGCCATCGACGAGATCGTCAGCCGGTACGTCGGCGACAAGGCGTACTCGAACCTGCCGCGGAAGTTCAAGACCACGATCTCCTGGCTGCCGGACACCCCGCACGAGGCGAACGACATCGCCTTCCTCGGCGTGGAGCACCCGGAGCACGGCCCCGGCTTCGACGTGTGGGTCGGCGGCGGCCTCTCCACCAACCCGATGCTGGCCAAGCGGCTCGGCACCTGGGTGCCCCTGCACGAGGTGCCGGACGTCTGGGCCGGCGTGGTGGGGATCTTCCGCGACTACGGCTACCGGCGCCTGCGCAACCGGGCCCGGCTGAAGTTCCTGGTGGCCGACTGGGGCGTGGAGAAGTTCCGCGAGGTGCTGGAGAAGGAGTACCTGGGCCGCACCCTGCTGGACGGTCCGGCCCCGCAGCTGCCGGAGAAGCCGATCGACCACATCGGTGTGCACCGGCAGCGCGACGGCCGCAACTACGTCGGCGCCGCCCCGGTGGTGGGGCGGGTGTCCGGCGGGCAGCTCACCGAGCTGGCCGACATCGTCGAGGCGCACGGCAGCGGCCGGGTGCGGCTCACGCCGTACCAGAAGCTGCTGGTCCTGGACGTGGCCCCGGAGCGGACGGACTCCCTGGTGGCGGCGCTGCGGGGGATCGGCCTGGAGGCCCGCCCGTCGGCGTGGCGGCGCGGGACGATGGCCTGCACCGGCATCGAGTACTGCAAGCTCGCCATCGTCGAGACGAAGGCACGTGGCGAGGAACTGGTGGCCCGGCTGGAGGAGCGGCTGCGCGAGTTCGACGCGGACATCTCCATCCACATCAACGGCTGCCCGAACGCCTGCGCCCGCACGCAGGTCGCCGACATCGGCCTCAAGGGGCAGCTGGTGGTCGGCCCGGACGGCCAGCAGGTCGAGGGCTTCCAGGTGCACCTCGGTGGCGGCCTCGGGATGGCGCAGGGGCAGACCGCCGGGTTCGGCCGCAAGCTGCGCGGCCTGAAGACCACCGCCGACGAGCTTCCCGAGTACGTCGAACGACTGGCCCGCCGTTACCTGGCCGGCCGGACCGAGGGCGAGACGTTCGCCAACTGGGTGATCAGGGTCGACGAGGAGGAACTCAGGTGAGTGAAACCCGTTCCGTGCCGCTGTACTGCCCGTACTGCGGCGAGGAGGACCTGCGGCCGAACGAGACCGGCCACGGCGCGTGGGAGTGCCACGCCTGTGCCCGGGTCTTCAGCGTGAAGTTCAGTGGTCTGCGGGGCCGGGGGGTTACCCGATGAGCGGCCTGCGGTCCGTCGCCGACCTGGGTCTGGTCGGGCTCGGTGGCCCGACGCCGGCCGACCCCGCCCGGCGGAGCCCGGAGGAGCTGCGCGCGCTGGCCGAGGCGGCCGGCCGCGACCTGGAGGGCGCCCCCGCCCTGGAGATCGCCCGCTGGGCGGTCGAGACCTTCGGCGACCGGTTCTGCGTCACCAGCTCGATGGCCGACGGGGTGCTGGCCCACCTGGTCTCCCGGGTCGCGCCGGGGGTGGACGTGGTGTTCCTCGACACCGGCCTGCACTTCCCGGAGACGCTGCGGGTCCGCGACGAGGTGGCCCGCACCCTGCCGGTCACCGTGCGCTCGATCCGGCCCCGGCTCACCGTGGGTCAGCAGGACGGCGAGTACGGGCCCCGGCTGTTCAACAGGTCCCCCGACGACTGCTGCCAGCTGCGCAAGGTCGAGCCGCTGGAGCGGGCCCTCGCCGGGTACGACGCCTGGGCCGCCGGCCTGCGCCGGGACGAGTCGCCGACCCGCGCGAACACGCCGGTGGTGACCTTCGACGCGCGGCGGGGCAGGGTCAAGGTCAACCCGATCGCGGCCTGGAAGCAGGCCGACGTGGACGCGTACGTCGCGCGCTGGAAGGTGCCGGTGAACGAGCTGTTCAAGCAGGGCTACGGCTCGATCGGCTGCTGGCCCTGCACGCGTCGCACCAAGGCGGGGGAAGACCCCCGGGCCGGCCGTTGGGCCATGTTCGAGAAGACCGAGTGCGGCCTGCACGTCTGACTCCGACCGCGGATCCCGTGGTGCTGGTCGCCCACGGGAGCCGGGACCCGCGGGCGGCCGAGGCGACCCGCGCGCTGGCTCGGGCCGTGTCGGTCGTCCGCCCCGGCGTGCCGGTTGTGGCCAGTTGGCTGGACCACACCGAGCCCGGGCCCACGGCCGTGCTGCGGGACCTGGCGAAGGCCGGGCACGCCCGGGCGGTGCTGGTGCCGCTGCTGCTCACCGCCGCGTACCACCGTCGGGTGGACATCCCGGCGGCGGTCGACGCCGCCCGCGAGTCGGGGGCGACCATCGCGGTACGGGTCACCGACGTGCTCGGACCCTCCGGCGGGACCGTCGACGAGGGGTTGCTGACCGGGCTGCGACGACGGCTCGGCGAGGCAGGGGCGGAGGGCTTCGACGGGCTCGTGCTGGCCGCCGCGGGCACCCGGGACGCCCGTGCCCGCGCCTCGGTGGGTCGGGTCGCGGCGGCCCTGAGCGACGTGCTGTGCGTGCCGACCCGGGTCTCGTACGCCTCTGCCGCCCCGCCGGCCGTGGACGCCGCGGTGGCCCACCTACGGTCGCGGGGAGCTCGCCGGGTGGCGGTGTCGGCGTACTTCCTGGCACCGGGCCTCTTCCACGACGCGGTGACGGCGCGGGCGCGGGCGGCCGGCGCGGTGGCGGTCTCCGCCCCGCTGACCGATGCTCCGGAACTGGCCGACCTGGTCCGCCGGAGGGTCGACGAGACGGCTGGCTGAGCGGGTCCTCCCTGTCCGGGCCCGGACAGCGAAAAGCCCCGATCGGGCGGACCCGACCGGGGCTTTCCGGCTCTGCGTTGGATCAGGCGGAGTGAGCGCGCAGCACTCGGATGCCACCGCGACGCTTGACGGCGCGGCGCTCCTCCTCGCTCATCCCGCCCCAGACACCGGCGTCCTGACCGGACTCCAGCGCCCACTGAAGGCACTGGTCGGTCACAGGGCAGCGCCGGCAGACGGCCTTCGCCTGCTCCACCTGCAGGAGGGCCGGACCGGACGTCCCGATCGGGAAGAACAGCTCCGGGTCCTCGTCGCGGCAGACGGCATCGTGGCGCCAGTCCATGGCGGCAACACTCCTCATTCTGGATGGGTGGCAGATATTGCAGTGGTGCTTTTCCTATATGCATCCGCACGCCGACGGTGACGGTTCGCGTCCGACTATTCGGCGGTGCGTGAGCAGGCTGTTGGAGCCGGGGACCTGCTGGAACAGCTCAACCTGTCGAGCATATCCAGGCAATGTCCCGGTAACTCAAGTTCGCTTGTGAATACTTTCACGAACAATCGCGATGTCAAGGGTGGCGCAGGGAAAAACTCCGGGCGGTGAGCAAGCCCACAACCCATTTGTCCAGATTTGCCGGGCGTTTGGTTACCCGGCGTACCACAGTCGAGGATCAATATAGTACAGTGCTCGTGACATTGCTGACATTTCCGGCACCTGTCCCCTCGGCGTGGCGGCTGCGTACGCGTTGCGGCTGCGAGCGCGTCAACCTGGGGCAGTACCCGAGACCTAGCAGATTACTCTCAGTGCGGCGGGAACGGATGTGAATCTGACTTTCTCCCGGTCGCCGAGATAGTCGCCGTCCAGCTGGAAGGCCTGCGGACGGTTGGAGAGCAGGGTGAACTCGGCCACGTCGTGCAGCCGGAGCACCTGGCGCCCGTGCGGATCCGGTTGCCGCGAGAAGAACTGGGTCACCGTACGTGTCGTGCTGGCGACGCGGAGCTGACGCAGGGCGAGGACGTCCAACCCCAGGTCGAACGACGCCTCCGGATTGGGATTGACCTCGCGGTCGCCGATGTACGTCCAGGGCGCCGTGTTCTGAATGATCACCGTGCCCAGCTCCTCCTCGGCCGCCTCACCGGGGCGCTCCAGCGTGACGGCCGGATGCCGGCGATCGGAGGCGAGGAAGTACTGCCGGACGAAGGACCGGAAGTAGAGCGAGGGCGTGGAGACCCGGCCCCGGCGGCGAGCCTGTTCCACCCGGTGGATCACCGCGGCGTCCAGGCCGAATCCGGCGCAGAAGGTGAAGTAGCGGTCGTCGGCCCGGCCCAGCCCGATGGTCCGGTGCCGGCCCAGCCGCATGCCCTCCAGGATCATGCTGGCGCCCTCCGGCCACTCCCGGGGCAGGCCGAGGGCGCGGGCGAAGACGTTGGTGGAACCACCGGGCACGGTGGCCAGCGCGGGAAGGCGTTCGGCCGGCGTGGCTCCCGGATGCATGGTCGGGGGCGCCGCGGTCATGAGGCCGTTGACCACCTCGTTGACCGTGCCGTCGCCACCCAGGGTGACGACCACGTCGACACCCTCCTCGGCCGCCTCACGCGCCAGCACGGTGGCGTGGCCCCGCCGCCGGGTGTAGCGCACGGAGAGGTCCACCTCGCTGCGCAACGCCCGGACCAGCACGTCCCGGCTGCGCTCGCTGGTGGTGGTGGCCTTGGGGTTGACGACCAGGACGGCCCGCATGGGCGGCACTGTACCGCGCGGGGGCACCGGTATCGTGACGCCCGTGACCCTCGACTCCGCCCCGATTCCCGTCACGCTCCGCTGGGCCGTACGGATCCTGCGGGCCGAGGCGGTCGCCGTCGGCCTCGTCGCGGCCTGGCTGGTCTGGGCCGATCTCACCGCCGAGACCACCGACCTGCCGTCGGCGCTGCTGGTCACGGCGTTCGCGGTCGGTGCGGCGGCGGCGCTCTGGGCGCTCGGTGGTGCGTTGGCCCACCGCCGGGCCGGCGCCCGGGCCCCGGCGATCGTGCTCCAGCTCATGCTGCTGCCGATCGGCTGGTTCATGATCCAGGGCGGGCTGGGCTGGCTGGGCGTGCCGCTGATCGTCCTCGGGCTCGGCGTGACCGCACTGCTGGTGAGCACACCCACCAACCGCGCCCTCGGCTTCGAGTGACCACACCCGCCGGCTGGGCGGGCGGTCACGGGCCCGGGGGACCGGTCAGTAGCCGGAGCCGCGCCGGGTCAGCAGGGAGATGGTCGCGCGACCACCGGCGGCCTGCGCCGACGCGGACGTGGTCAGCGCGGTCAGCACCTTCCAGGCGAAGGACGACTCGGCGGGCAGCTTCGCGCCGCGCACGGTCGGGACGGTGACCTCGACGGTGAGCGCGTCGTCGGTGACCGCGAACCGGCAGTCCAGCTCGGCGTCGCGGGTGGCGATGGCGAGCAGCATCGCGCACGCCTCGTCGACGGCGATCCGCAGGTCCTCGATCTCGTCGAGCGCGAACTGCAACCGCGCGGCGAGACCGGCGGTGGCGGTGCGGAGCACACCCAGGTAACCGCCGTCCGCGGGCACGGTGAGGTGCACGATGTCGTCGTCGGTCGTAGGCTGCCCGGTCAGTTGAGTCACGGCTCATCCCCCCGGTCGGGGACTCTACCCGCTCGGCCGGGCGGACGTGTGGGCACCGCCACGTTCGCGGCGAGGCCGGTGAGCGCGTCCCCGGTGAGGCGGTACGAGAGCCAGTCGTCCACCGTCCGGGCGCCGATCGCCGCGTAGAAGGCGGCGGCCGGGTTCCAGTCGAGCATCACCCACTCCAACCGGCGGTAACCGCGCTCCACGCAGATCGCGGCGAGGGTGGCCAGCAGCAGGCGGCCGGCGCCGGTCCCGCGGGCGGAGGGGCGGACGTAGAGATCCTCCAGGTGGATGCCGTGCACGCCCTCCCAGGTGGAGAAGCTGAGAAACCAGAGCGCGAAGCCGACCGGCCGGTCGTCGGCGTCGACGGCCACGTGCCCGTACACGGCGGGGGCCGGGCCGAACAGTGCGGTGTCGAGCTGGTCCGGGGTGAGGTGGCACTGCTCCGGCGCGCGCTCGAAGTCGGCCAGCTCGTGCACCATGGCGACGACGGCCGGCACGTCCTCGGGACGTGCCGGCCGGATCGTCGGTGCCGGAGAAGCGAAGGTCACGCCTTCTTGGTCTCCCAGAAGATCTTGGAGATCTCGTCGATCTTCTGCAGCAGCTCGTCGGCCTTGGCCGGGTCGGTCGCACCCTTGGCGCCGGCGGCGCCGGCGGCCTTGGTGGCCTCGTTGAAGAGTTGGTGCAGGTGCGGGTACTTCTCGAAGTGGGCCGGCTTGAAGTAGTCGGTCCAGAGCACCCACAGGTGGTGCTTCACCAGGTCGGCGCGCTGCTCCTTGATCAGAATGGCGCGGGTGCGGAACTCCGGGTCGGTGTTCGCCTGGTACTTCTCGCAGATCATTTTGACCGACTCGGCCTCGATCCGGGCCTGCGCCGGGTCGTAGACGCCGCACGGCAGGTCGCAGTGGGCACTCGCGGTCACGCGGGGCGTAAGGATGCGCGGAAGTCGCATCGGGATCCTCCATGGGAAGTTTGCGATGATCCAAGACGACATTACTCCTGGACCCGCTTCCCGAGGCGGCTGGAGGTGAAACCGATGACCGCGCGACGGCCGGGATCCGCCCCCGGGCTGCGGTGGCCGCTCACCGCCGTACTGGTGACGGGTCCGTCCATGTCCCCGACGCTGCGGCACGGCGACGCGGTGCTGGTGCGGCGCGGCGGTCGCGCCGTCCGGCCCGGGGACCTGGTGGTCGCCGTCTTCCGCAGCCGGCCCGAGCTGCTGGTGGTCAAGCGCGCGGTCCGCACCTCCGACGGCGGCTGGTGGCTGCGCGGCGACAACGGCCTGGTGACCGACGACTCCCGGGCGTACGGGGTGGCCGACGTGCGCGGGCGGGTGGTGGCCCGCTACTGGCCCAGGCCCCGCATCTTCGGGCGGCGCCAAGTATGACCCTACTCACATACCATGGCGGCGCTCGACACTACACTCGGCAGGTGTCCGGGTGACCCCCCGCACCATGTGCCGCCGCTCGTCGCCTCACCTCGCGTTCCGACCGGCCGCTCCGTCTGTTCGACAGATCCTGGAGTCACCATGTCACCGTCCACCGTGGACCCCGCTGATCCCGTCTTCCGGCTGCACCGGGGCGGCAAGATGGCCGTCGCCTCGACCGTCCCGCTGACCAGCCGGGAGGACCTCTCCCTCGCGTACACCCCGGGTGTGGCCCGGGTCTGTGAGGCGATCGCCGCCGACCCGAGCCTCGCCGACGACTACACCTGGGCCGGGCACACCGTCGCCGTCGTCACCGACGGCTCGGCCGTACTCGGGCTCGGCAACATCGGCGCCCGCGCCGCGCTGCCGGTGATGGAGGGCAAGGCCGTGCTGTTCAAGCAGTTCGGCGGCGTGGACGCGGTACCGGTCTGTCTGGACACCCAGGACGTGGACGAGATCGTGGCGGTGGTGAAGGCCCTCGCGCCGTCGTTCGGCGGCATCAACCTGGAGGACATCAGCGCCCCGCGCTGCTTCGAGGTGGAACGTCGTCTCGACGAGGCGCTGGACATCCCGGTCTTCCACGACGACCAGCACGGCACGGCGATCGTCGTGCTCGCCGCGCTGCGCAACGCGGCCACCCTGCTCAACCGGAAGCTCGGCGACCTGCGGGTCGCGGTGAGCGGCGCGGGCGCCGCCGGGGTCGCCGTGACGAAGATGCTCGTCGCCGGTGGAGTCAACCCCGACCAGGTCGTGGTCTGCGACTCCAAGGGGATCATCGGCCGGCACCGCGACGGCCTGACCGGCACCAAGGCCGAGCTGGCGGAGCTGACCAACGCCGACGGCCGGCAGGGCGACATCACCGAGGCGCTGCGCGGCGCGGACGTGCTGATCGGCGTCTCCGGTGGGCAGATCCCGGAGACGGCGGTGGCCGGCATGGCGTCCGGTGGGATCGTCTTCGCGCTGGCCAACCCGACCCCGGAGGTGCACCCCGAGGTGGCCGCGCGGCACGTCGCGGTGGTCGCCACCGGGCGCAGCGACTACCCCAACCAGATCAACAACGTGCTGGCCTTCCCGGGCGTGTTCCGGGGGGCGCTGGACGCCCGCGCGACCCGCATCACCGAGGGCATGAAGGTGGCCGCCGCCGACGCGATCGCCGGGGTGGTGGCCGAGTCGCTCACCGCCGAGGCGATCGTGCCGTCCCCGCTGGACCCGCGGGTCGCCCCGGCGGTGGCCGCGGCGGTCGCCGAGGCCGCCCGCCGCGACGGCGTCACCCGCTGACGAGCAAGCAAGGGCCCCTTCTTGTCGCCTGGTGCATAGGAAGGGGCCCTTCTTAACGGCCGCTCAGCTTGTTACCGTGCCGATCATGCGTGCTGCCTTCGCCTCCCGCTTCGACGACGCCGACCCGATCGCCGCGCTCACCGTCGGTGACCGGCCCGAGCCGGCGCACCCGGACGACGACTGGGTCACCGTGCAGGTCACCGCCAGCTCGCTCAACCACCACGACCTCTGGTCGCTGCGCGGGGTGGGGCTGCGCGAGGACCAGCTGCCCATGATCCTCGGGTGCGACGCCGCCGGTACCGACCCGGACGGCAACGAGGTGGTCGTCTACCCGGTGGTCGTCACTCCGGGCGACCCGCGCGGGGTCTCCATCCTCTCCGAGTACTTCCCCGGCACGCTGGCCGAGCGGGTGGCCGTACCCCGGTCGAACCTGGTTCCGCTGCCGGCGGGCCTGGCCGCGACGGACGCCGCCTGCCTTCCGACGGCCTGGCTCACCGCCTGGCGGATGCTGACCACCAAGGGCCGTGTCGACGACGCCGAGGCCGTGCTGGTCCAGGGCGCCGGGGGCGGCGTCGCCACCGCGGC